>CALBMD010000454.1 GCA_937896265.1 uncultured Pseudomonadota bacterium | reverse complement strand
CGATCTGAATGTGATATCATTGCCGTCATATTGTGAAGTTGGTGTTCGCGCTGTTGATCACTGCTGGTGCTCCCTTGATCAATTTTTTTTGTTTCTTTGTTTTTACCATGCCATGCAGCTCTTGCTGCAGTTGTTGCTTACTAAGCTCTCCTTCCCAAGCTGATACAACAATACAGGCAACACCATTACCTATAATATTAGTCAAGGCCCGAGCTTCAGACATAAACCGATCAACCCCTAAAATCAAAGTAAGGCCAGCTATCGGTACTTTTGGCACAACAGCTAGTGTTGCAGCTAAAGTAATAAAACCAGCCCCAGATACGCCAGAGGCTCCCTTAGAACTCACCATTGCCATAGCTAAGACACTAAGTTGCTCTCCTAAGGTTAAATCCACACCTGTTGCCTGAGCAATAAAAAGCAGAGCCATGGTCAAATAAATATTTGTACCATCTAAATTAAAAGAATACCCTGTTGGTACCACAAGCCCAACTACTGACTGCGAACACCCTAGCTTTTCTAACTTAGCCATTAACGGAACTAAGGCGCTTTCTGAGGATGAAGTGCCGAGCACCATAAGAAGCTCTTCTTTAATATAACTAAGAAAATGCAGGATATTAAACCCACATAACCAAGCAATACTACCTAACACAACAAAGACAAACCCTAGACAGCTGAGATAAAAGCAAGCCATAAGGAAACATAAAGGTCCTAATGAGCTGAGCCCATATTCCCCAATAGTAAAAGCCATAGCTCCCGCTGCCCCGATAGGAGCAAACTTCATAACCATACCAACCATGCCAAAGAAAGTCTGAGCTATAGCATCTAAGCCTTTGCGTACAAGAACACCTTTTTCTCCAAGGCGATTAAGTGCAAAACCAAAGAGCACAGCTAAGAGCAAAATTTGCAGCATATCTCCAGAATGGGTAAAAGCATCCATGAAGGTTTTAGGAATCATATTAAGCAAAAAAGCAGACATCGTTTGCTTAGCTGCCATGGAGGTATACATAACTGCATTTTCTGATGACAGCGTTGTTGGGTCGATATGAAATCTAGTTCCTGGCTGTAGGATATTGCCCACAATAAGCCCAATAACTAGAGCTAGCGTTGAGACAACCTCAAAGTAAATCAACGCCTTAGCACCAATGGTGCCTACTTTCTTCATCTGCCCAGCGCCACAGATTCCTAAAACAATTGTAGTAAAGACTACTGGCCCAATCAGCATCTTCAGAAGCGTGATAAAAGCGTCACCTAGAGGTTTGAGCTGTACGGCAAACCCAGGAGCTAAAACTCCCAACATAGCGCCGGCAGCAATTCCAACTAAGACCCAAAAATAAAGATGTTTGCTTAATCGTTGTACCATCGGTCACCTATCTTTTGCTTGTAAGTAAGTGCTGACGGAGAAAAGATTCCATTTTTTCATAGAAATCAAACCGATTTTCTTCATTACGGAAACCATGCCCTTCGTTTTCTTTAACCATATATTCAACAAAGACTCCGCGATTTCTTAGACTCTCCACAATCTGATTGGATTCATTAATATTAACGCGAGGATCCTTAGCGCCTTGAGCAACAAAGAGCGGCACCTTGATGCGATCAGCTAAGAAGACTGGAGAAACAGCCTTGAGAAACTCTTCATCTTTCTTAGGATCACCGACTCTTTCATATAGCTTGATAATATCTGGCCGCCAATAAGGAGGGATGGTATTCATGAATGTTAACAAATTCGACACACCTACATAATCAACAGCACAAGCATAGAGATCTGGGGTGAGGGTGATACCAGCAAGGGCTGCATAGCCACCGTAGCTGGCACCATAGATAGCAATACGCTTAGGATCAGCAATCCCTTTTTTGATCAAATATTGCACACCGTCGGTGATATCATCTTGCATAGCGCGACCCCATTGCCGGAAAGAGGCTGTGTAGAAATTTTTTCCGTACCCAGTTGAACCGCGGTAGTTCATTTGGAACACAGCATAGCCTCGATTAGCTAAAAACTGCACTTGAGGGTTAAATTGCCAGGTATCCCGCACCCAAGGCCCCCCGTGAGGGTGAACTACTAACGGCACCATCTTTTTATCAGAATCACGAGGTAATGTCAGATAACCGTGGATCGTTAAACCATCACGCGATTGGTACTGAATAGGCTCCATAGAGGCTAATTTCCCAGCTTCCAACCAAGGAGCTACATCAGCTAAAAAGGTCAGTTTTTGGCTTTTTTCATCATAAAGATAGTACTTGCCTAAAATTTTATCGTTGGTAGCTAAAACCGTGAATAAATCTTCATTTTTATTATTAGAAACCATGATGATTTCATAGTTTCCAAGTTGGTTTTGGATAGTTTGATAACGTTCTTCATCAATTTTATTGAAAAATTTATGCTCTCGTTTCCATGAAGTGAACTCAGCAGTGGTTAGATGTTTGCGTTTTTCGGAGAAATTTAGTCTAGTAACATCATATTCATCGTGAACATAAAGCACTTCAAGTTCTTTACCAGTAGTGGCATCAACTCTTACAACAGCGGCTTTATCACGGTCTATATTCGAGACTGCATAGAAATGTTTGTTGTCGAAAGTAAAAAACTGGGGTTCAAAAAGCTGTTTAAAGTCAAATTCAAGGATTTTCTTAAAAGGACCACTGCCAGTAGCTCGAGTTAATACGAGCGTTTTAGTCCCAGCGGTCTCCATAGCAACACGAACCTGACCTTTGTGATCAACAGCCCAATCTGTAATTTTCCCATTGTTTTTAGCTACTAAGAGTAATTTGCCGGTACTGATATTGAGACGGTAGACGTCAAAAACTTCTGGATTAAGCTTATTCAAAGCTACGAGGATATCAGTAGCTGAAACATTGGCGAGATCATCGACAAGCATAGCTCGAACATTTGGAAAAGGGGTAAGGTTTTTTTCTTTACCGGTTTCAGGATGCACTGAGAAAATGTTGAAATTTTCATCACCGCCATTGTCGCGAACGTAAAGCAGGTGCTCTTTTTTCCACATGTACCCAGAGATGTCACGATCTTTAACAAAAGTGACCTGTTTTACTTCGCCAATAGGTAGGCGCTGTTCGGATAAAGGCTGGACGAAGATATTCATCCGATTTTCCCAGGGCTTTAAAAGCGCAATATATTTAGCGTCTGGGGATACTAGCATCTTAGCTTGCTGTGGGTTTTTAAAGAAATCCCGTATAGGAATTGGGGTTGCTGTTAATGAATCATTTGGTGTTTGCGGAGTACAACTTGTGAGTAAAAGAGCGCCAAGGGTTAAGACCCGAAACAGAGGTCGAAAATGCAACATAGAGTTTCTCCACCGGTTTATGATGATTTGACCGATGCTACTATGGCCTTTTTAGTCCGTCAAAAAGATTCTAGCTATATCTGCTTTTCTGTTCATTTCTTAAGCAAATCAAATCTCCCTATGATTTCTAGGTGATAAGCGATCAAAATACCCCAAAATATTGGGTAACATATTGATTTTATTGGTTAAAATAGACATTTCGAGATCGATCAAAATACATCTGATTTCTGAACAAATGACTCAAAATAGGTGCCTTTTACGCCAAATTTGGGTTTTATATAACGCAACAACGATAATTTTGCTGCTGCTTTGTTTATTTTTACAACACAGCAACAATATTGCTGTCGTTGCTGTATAAAAACAGCCATTTTTACGTTATTTTGCTTATTTTTTGCACAATTCGATGTTGTATTTATTGACTAGCTAAAATTTTAGCCATAAGGCTGCATAAATTTTGAACAAATGAGCAAATATGAGTTATAAAATTACATAATTATTATCATTTGACATTTAATTGAAATGTTATTAGAATTCTTGAAAATTCTTCTAATTAATAGGCCAATTAAGATGATATTACAAAAGAAACTAATACTATCTGTTGTTTTAAGCTCTTCTTTATTTAGTCAATTTGTTGCAGCACAAGAAGACACGATCGTAGAACAAAAAACGGAACAAATCGGCATTAGCGAAGACATCGAGCCTGAAGGACAAGAAGCTAATTTAGACAAAGAAAACATTGAAACAGAAGCAACGGAACCTGCTACGGAACAGAAGACAGTTA
>CALBMD010000453.1 GCA_937896265.1 uncultured Pseudomonadota bacterium | reverse complement strand
TGATTTATTCAAAAGTTTCATAAACTCTCGTGTCCGTTTTTGCTAGGGAAGATCAACCTCATCCTGGAAGTACAATAGATTCTTTATCTTAATATTCAACTTTTCGAGCTCTTCTTCAGAAAACTCATTTATTTTACCAAAATCCAGAATGGAGCGAAAATTATAGATGCAAAGTAATTCCAGAGAGTGAAGAATGGTAATGGAGTCCCAATGACGAAAGGATCACCACGCGAGTCCCGAATTTAGGTTAAAGTTTGCGTTTTGCGTTGATGTTCACGAGAAGCTTTGCGGAGCCATTCCCCATATTGCTTGTGCTTGCTGCCAAAATAGAGACACCTTGCGATCAAGGAGGACATCCAGAGCCAGAGGGTTTGCGCCCAAATCCCTGCTCCGTACCAAAGCAGCGCATTCTCGCTTAAGGCGATAAACCCTAAAAATGCGAGGACTGTCGAACTAACCACCCCAACAAGAAAGAACTCCGCGCGCCAATTTGAGACGAGTTTTTCGTGATAGTCAAATTCTTCTGTTGGAACATTTTGCTCCGTGCCACAGAAACCCATCGAGAGAAAGCAAATCCAACGACAGCAGTGGGAGCCTTTTTTTGTATCTGGTCCCAAGTCGATCTAACGTCGTCAGTAGTTTCCAACATTAAGTCGATTTCTACTGTATCAGCTAATTTTGGGTAGCTTTGTCGAAAATGTTTTAAAGCGACTTCTGCAGCAAAAGTATACTGCCTTTTTAAGCGCAATTCTCCGTCGGGGTTACCGACACTCATTGCTTCCGCAACAATTATTTTCTTTTTTGTCTCCGGTTTGAGACTGCCAAAGCTTACGATTGGAAAGAGAAAGCAAAAAATCGCTGATAGCCTTAGTATATTCATTTCTATGAGTCTCCCTAAAAAAATGCCCTGCCCCATCAATCTTATAAACAAAGACTTCTGGTATATAGCTTCGGTAAATATTGAAATCATTTTGCGTTAACATGGCAGCGGGTGGCGTATTTGAATTTGCACCGGACAACACAAGTACAGGACAAGAAACACCCTTTAGAAACTCGTCAGAATCTCGATCTTGAGAGGCTGCTTGTATTTCAGATAAAACCTTGAGCGAAATATTTTCTAAAACCGATTTGCCAAATAGGCTGATTTTCGAAAAGCTCTCCGACCATCCATCCACAAACCTTTTTTCATACGGTGGGTAGTCTCCCAAAATCAGCGCACTAGGGGCTGTTTTAACTGTATTCGCTGCTAAAAGGATATACAATACGGCAACTGAATATCCATGCAGAACATAGTTTTCAAGATCCATGCTATTCAACACATCAGCTAAATCAGCCGCATGATCATCGACTCGGTATCCGGTGTCAGGAGCATCACTTTTGCCTCTGCCTCGCATGGATAATGTGATATGCTCGGAACCTTCCAAAGACTCAATAAGTGCGACCCCATCGTCTGCCACACCAGAAAGGCCTGGAACATAGACTAAGGGGTGGTCGGCTTTTTCGCCTGAGACCTTCTTAAAACCGTGTATATAATTTCCATTCCTACATTTGATTGATATTTCAACCAGCATCTAAACTCCTCAGAACAGATTTTGCTACTGCTCAGCGGAAGAATAGCTTCTTTTGTCACGGCTGGTCAATCAGCTGCCGAGCGTTGAATTTTATTCAAGAAATTCGAGCAGGTAGGGACCAAGTTTTCTATCGGCACAATTTGATCTTTTAAAATCGTCGATAAGCTTGAAGAGCTCCGCTACGTTTTAGAATATTCAAAAATGTCTTTCAAAAATTTTCTAAGCGTATTTTTTATATCATCAGTTCTCATCAGAAACCTTACACCGAGCAGCCCAGTAATTACATGCATCCTGCTCTACTATTTCACCAATAAAACAAAGGCCCTAGCCAGAAAAATCTGGCTAGAGCCTAGTTCGTTTCACGTTCCGCCCCGAAAATTCGGGGCGAATTTGGGGCGTTTTGAGCTTTTTAGCTGAGATTAGCGCTGTAAGCATCCTTCGTTAAAAGGATTTTCTTACATCATGCCGCCCATGCCGCCCATACCACCAATATTGCTTGCAGCGCAAAGGTTTTAGTGTAGAGCACTACCCATTGGTATTTACAAGCAAAATTCACAAGTTTAGGAAACCGGAGACGACCTAGTTTTGGTACGGATTTGTACCCTGATATAAAAAATTCGGGGATAATTCGGGGATGATTCGGGGAAATTCTTTGACCCGTGCGGCATGTTTTGGATTCAGGATGGGCCGCACGATGTAAGCTTTTTTTGAAGCTTGAGAGACAATTTATTGTTAGGTGGGAGTCCTGCCGAAACAGGATTTATCTGGTACCGCGCGATGGAGGCCGCGGGTTTTATCCTATCTCTCATGCCACTTCTTTTTTCCTAATTAAAAACAATCTTCAAAATCAAATAAAACGCATAGTAAATGGTTACTTACGTCTAAAAATGAGGAGTCCAAATCTTCACCATAAAATCACGCAAAAATCACACCGTCACACATATCTCGTAGTTTGGTGTAGTAAGCTTTGCCGTAGGGTTTTGGGTCTACTGCGAGCCATAGCCTGAAATGTTCATCCATAAACCAACTAAATAGGCGTTGCTCCTTAAATATTTGAAGCTCTGTGATTTCACTTATATTTTGTGATTTTGTTACATCATCGAGATTGACCTGGAAGATCTTGCCTTTGAAGGGTTCGCGTATGCCAGCCTTTTGGCTTTGAGATGCCGCTATTCGCAGCTGGTGGAAGTTACCGTGCACGATTGCGTCTCTCAAATTTTTAAGTCGGCCGAAATTGAAAAACCGGCGGCACAAAGACTTTAAATTATGAGACCGGTTTATATTCTCTTTACTCTGATCAGCCCATTGGGCTCGTAGGTCGAAAAATTGTTTTGACTAAAATCCGTTACTTGGTTGGTCGAGAGTTTGAATAGCTCTCTAATAACTAACACTGTAAGCATTGCAAAGATGACTAGACAGATTGAAGCTATAATTGTTCTCATAAATGGGCCTAAAATACAGTGAATCTTCAGATTTCTTGTATCAGGGAAAAACTCATTTGTCAAAAACGATTATCCTTTAAAAACAATTGCTTACGTCATTTGAAGGGTGAATTGGAAATTAATTTATATTAGTCAGTATGTTACGAAATAATAATGGATTTTTTAGTGGCATTTGATTAGGTTGCAGAAGAACTGTTCACAAATGGGACGCTAGTATTATGGAAATGGAGTTTCGCAGATTAAATCTACTCGATTTGGAAAGCTTTGTTTCTAATCGACTCCGTGCACTCGAGAGAAATCCAAGCTCTTTTGATATTACGTTGGAAGAGGAAATGCAAAGGGGCACTGGCCACTTTCAGGAAACACTGTCATCCGCTGGACCTGAAAAAGTTATTATTGGCGCACTAGTTCTCAGTAAGGTCGTTGGAGCTGTAGGTGTATTTCAAAGAGCGAGAATCAAACGAAGGCATACAGCTGAAATTGTTGGGCTTTATGTTGACGAAGAGTATAGAAACAAGGGAGTTGGTGGAAAACTGCTAGATATAGCTATTGAGCATGCTGCATTGCAAATGGAAGTCACGGTTGTGCATCTTACAGTAGAGTCAAAGAATACCGCAGCAAGGAGTCTTTATGAATCCCGGCGTTTTGTTTGTTGGGGAACAGAAAAGATCGCGATGAAATATAAGGGAGCTTTTTCCGATGAAGATCATATGTCCTTATCACTGAATCAGTAAAATCATTCTGATATTCGGATTATTCAATATCATCTTGATTGTCGTTTTCCAGCCATTGATAAAATCTGCCGCCTCTTCTTCGGTAAAAGATGTCTTCTTATAATCCAAACGGATGTATATCTCATCATTTAACTCGGTGATGTCAAACCAAACGTTTGTGCTCAGCCCATCATTGCGCCCAACCTCTCTTAATATACTGTTGAAAATATCTTCACGTTCCTGAGGTCGAAGGGCCTGATTTTGAAGCGTTAGACCTACTTCAAATAGTCTCTTTGGACTTCCCCAGAAAAGGTGGACAGTCAATGAGCGGCAATATAAAGTTTCTTAA
>CALBMD010000452.1 GCA_937896265.1 uncultured Pseudomonadota bacterium | reverse complement strand
GCCCCTTTAGGGGTGTCCTTAAATCATGTAAGTGATTTAAGGTTGGTAGTTCACTGTTATCTATTTCAAAAACATTTCGAAAGGATGCGCACAAGTAATTGTTGCTAAAATCCAGTTCGTTAGATCCAGGTTCAAAAAATCTAAAGACCTTGAATAAGAGACCGATAAGCCTGATATGTTGAAGTAATATCGAGGCCAAAATGCAGAAGTTGTGTGTATACTCTTGCCTTTGTATGACCATGTTGATGGCTAGCTGCGCTAAAAGTGGATTTCAATCCAGTCAATCAAGTATTATTAGGGGTGGAGATGGTGAGCCGATCCCTGATACATGGAGCTTTAGCGTTGATGCGCAAGCACCTAGAATAGATTTTCTTGATTTTGGTGGGTCACAAAGCCTTAAAAAGCTCACATCAAAAACTCGTGCTCGCACCTTGAAACAAGCTCAAACATTACCACAAGGATCACTTGGGACAAAAGTAACCGCTAGCTTTGATATGAGTGGGGCTAAAAAAGTTGATATCATTATGGTTCTTGATACTTCTTTGACCCAAAAGGGCACTTTGGGTGCTATTGCCACAAAAATGCAGTCTATTATCTCGAAATTCGATGCAGGCACAAGTTGGCAAATCAAAATTGTGCCTAATAGTAATAGGAATGACTCGACAAGAGCAGATAGAGGGCGAGTACTTTATCCCAAAGTTGGTCTAAGTAATGCAGCGGTCGAATTTATTGCTTGTGGGCCAAACGCTAGATATTTTCTGTTTAAGGGTACCGGGCCTTCAGCTACTGCAAATCAGCAAGCCATTAGTGATCTTGCCAGAGTATTGCAGGCAATTGGTACAGCTGCTGCTGCTCCTGATGATGATGATGATGGTATCAAAAATTCAGGTGATTATCTTGAAGCTACAGTGTTTGGAGCTAGTTTAGCGTTGACCTGTAATGTGACGGAAGTTAATCCCACCACTGGTGTTGACGATTGGCTCCGACCAGACTCGAATATCGCTATTATCTTTGTCACCGATCAAGAGAATTGCAGCGGAGGAACAACGAACAAGGAAGCTCAGAAACGGTGCGAGAAAATCGATGTGTCTCCACGTTTGATACAGGCATCAGGAAATTTGCCATCTGGAGCATTTACTCGTACTAACAAAGATGCTAAAATCTTCAAGGATCTTATAACGATGCCTTTGCCTCTTAAGCCGCCAAATGCTCTTTCTATTACGTCTTCAGCAAGAATTCTTAGCAGTGCAGTCAATGATCATCAAAGACATGTTTGGGTTTATGGCATCTTTGAGAATGTAGGAAGAAACAATATACATTTTGCCGATAGCTTGTTAAGCGATTCTGGTAATACACCTTTTGATCAAGGTTCAACTCCTTCTCAGTACGATCAATTTTTCCAAGATATGTCAACTAAGATTAAGCCCTATTGGCAAAGTTCGGTTGCTATTGGTGATTTTTCTATTGTTCGTATTGATCGGTTCGATAACCAAACTTCAAGTGATTATTCCCAGATAGTTCATAGCCAGAGACCTAAAATTAGCGGATCGAATCCATTTTTAGGTAATCCTGATAGTGGCACAATGCAGATTACTGCAGGTGGTGTTAATATCCCATTTGCAAATGGCACTTTTAATACCAGCTCTATAACAAATGATATGGTTATCAATATTGAATACGTAACAGGAAAGTCATCTTTTATTGATCACCTTGATTTGGAGTTCCCTGCAGACCCCAATAGTATAAATGTTACTGTTCGCAATGCCGTTGGTGCCGCTTCTGGTAGCGCTTGGGTATATAATAAAGATTTTGACTACAAAGTAGTTGGTGGCCACTATAGATTGACGTTTCTAACTCGCCTTCCTAAATTATTTGAAGCCCATGCTAGTTACAAGCTGCCACTGGCTATTGATCCTAATTATCACTTTGCTTTACCTGAAACAGTTACTAGTATCGAAGATGTTAAAGTCGATGGTAAGTCCTTAGCTCATAATGCTTATAGCTGGAGTCAAGCGGCAGGAATTCAGCTCCTGTCAGAAGTTCCAGTAGGTAAGGATATTGAAATTCTTTATACCACCCCAGCGGAAACGGGTAATCAGGCCTCTGTAGCAACTTACCACCTTCCAGGATCCTTTGCTAAAATTGAAGTAGAGCTTGAGGGTACATGCAGTGACATAGTGAAAACTATTGATCTTAAAACATCAACAGTGAGTCTAAGGTGCCCTTCAGATCCTGGTATTCAAGGTGTTGTTAAATTTTATTATGCAGCCAGTGATGATGTCATAGCATTGCCAGAGTATTTGATTGGCTTGGCACCTGCCTATGATATTGAATGCAGTGTATCAGGAAAGCGCCTTGTGCATGATACTGATTGGCAAATAGATCAAAAATCTATAACTGTACGCAAGAAAGTTATTACTACACTTGTAGAAGATACGCCAGTGAGCTGTATTGGTAAAAGAAAAGGAGCTCCTAAATGAAATATTTGACACTCTTAACTTTCATTGGTGCTTCTTTAATAGGATGTGGCCATATCAAAGGAGCTAAGGCTCACAATATTGAAAATAATAAATCTAATGACGAAGATGCTAATGTTATACCTGCTCCACAGGTTAAATCTGAGTCGCAAGTAAGCGATGATCGTAAAAAGGTAGAAGTTATTTTAACTTGGGATCGTATTAAAGGAGTACAGTCCTATTCTGTGGCTGATGTTTCTGGAAAAGATAAAATTCCTGAAACTCTTAGGAGTGAGCCTGATGCTTTGAACTTTGTGTGGCATAAAAGCTATACATTGAAGGATTTGAAGAATATAAGTGGCCTTAAATCTTATGAAGTATGTTCACACCAAGATGACAATGCAGGCTGTATAAAAGTAGATCTTTGTTTTGCTCCTTTGAAGTTAACTAATAAAGAATGTAAGTTTGTTTCTGATTTTAAGAAATTTTCTGTGGTATCAAATACTGCCAACAAAGTAACTGCTTCTTGGGAAAAAGTGGAAAATGTGCAAGTTTCTTTGAGATTTGGTAATAATTTAAGCAACTTAGATCATGTTGTTCAAAATATGAATGGTAGTATTTATCAACAAACATTTGATGGTCGGCAAGATCTTATGCAGTATTATCAGCTATGCTATGAACTACGTGATTTTGGCTCACAAGATATGTGCTCAGAAAAAATTGGTATTTGTGTTCTACCTCTTGTGAAAAAAGGCAACAATAGATGCGGTACCCCTTAATATGGGCAGATAGTACCTTTTTGGCTTAGCTTAACTGCACTATCTTCTACGTTATACTAGTTCTAAATCCAAATCCGAAAATTATGACGCAAGCACGCAAGATATGGAAATTCATTCCTAATTTTACATCATTGGAGGATCTATGATGCTACGTATATTGGGTTTATTGCTTCTATATATCCATGCTTTTTTAGCTTTGGCAGAAGATATTTCTTTAAATGAGTTACAAAGAAAAATTAATCAAAATAAGGCAGGATGGGAAGCAGCAGAAACAAGCTTAAGTATACTAAGTGCAGAGGAGCAAAGAAATCGATTAGGACTGCTTGATATTCCTAAAAAATCTCTTGGGTTTGAAATTGCAGAAGCGATTGCTATGCCATCATCTTTGGATTGGCGCGCCAATCCTAGTGATTTTGTTGGTGAAGTGATGGATCAGGGGAGGTGCAATTCTTGTGTATCCTTTGCATCTGTAGGAACACTAATGACGCAAATGGCTATTGCTAGAAAACAGCCTAGCTTTCGCCCACAATTTTCTACCCAGCAACTTTTTAGCTGTGGGGGCGGTCGTTGCGCCTATGGATGGTTTCTTTCGTCAGCTGCCTCGTTTCTTCAAAATAGTGGAGTTGCTGATGCTCAGTGTTTAGCTTATACTTCTGGAATTACGGGTAAGGATGTGGCTTGTAATATGGCATGTTCTGACTGGCAAAGTAGAGCAACGCGTATTAGCTCTTATGACAATATTTTTGATCAGACCGATGCTGGTATTGAGTCAGTAATCACAGCCTTACAAAAAGGTCCAGTGATGACTTCGATGAAGGTATATTATGACTTTTTTAGTTATAAAAGTGGTATTTATAAGCATGTTTCTGGCGGGCCTGCAGGAGGGCATGCTGTCAGTGTGATTGGCTACGACAGGGAGAAGCGAGCATGGATTTTCCGTAATAGCTGGGGAACAGGGTGGGGCATGAATGGTTTTGGTATGATCAGTTGGGATGATGATTCTAACTTTGGCACGGATAGTTATGCCTTTAATGTGGCCTTACCAAAAGACACTTTGACGCTGGTTTCACCGACAGATCAGATGGCTATTTCTCAACCTTTGATTTTTGATGTGCAAGGATCCTTTAATGAAGCGACTGCAGGTAAGTTTGTTGTTACAAGCATGAAAAATAAGGCTGTATTGACTATGCCATGCCAAATTATTAATGACCATTGCAAAGCATTATTTCAACCTATTAAGCTACGAGCTGGTAAATACAAGGTTTATGCGATGACAAGCAATCCTGATTTGACTACACAATCAGTACAGATCTCTGTATATCGATCTGTTCCAAAAGTAAATATTGCGATGCACGTTGTGCAAAATTTTGGCGGTGTGGTGAAAGGCAATATGCTGTTTGATATTGGTACTGTCGAGACTAATCAGATTGAATTTCGTGTTACTGATGCAGAAACTGGGGAAATAAAACACAGAAAACAAACGCGTCATGTTGGTAAAAAGATGAGACTTCGTTGGGATACTAACGAAGTTCCTAATGGAAAATATAAAATTTCCCTACATGGAGAAACGCCCTATGTAGGGAAAAGTGTTTTCGCAGAATCTAAACCAATTTTAGTAGTGGTGAAAAATTAGGAAGTCAAGTTAGTGATCTAGAGTTGAAACGTATTGCAGAGGATATGCAAGAGATCGGAAGAGC
>CALBMD010000451.1 GCA_937896265.1 uncultured Pseudomonadota bacterium | reverse complement strand
GTGATGTTCACGATATTGGCAAAAATATTGTCTCCATTGTTCTTGCTTGTAACAGCTACGAAGTCATAGATCTTGGAGTTATGGTCTCTTGCCAGGATATTCTTAAAGCTATTGAAAAACACAATGCTGATTTTTTAGGTCTTAGCGGCCTTATTACGCCATCGCTTGATGAAATGATTTTTAATATGCAAGAATTTGAACGCCTTGGCTTGAAAATTCCTGTATTAATTGGTGGTGCCACCACTAGCAAGGCTCATACAGCGATTAAAGTTGCACCCAAGTATTCAGGACCAGTAGTTCATGTGCAAGATGCCTCGAGAGTTGTTAATGTTTGCGCAAGTCTCATAAATAGTGAAAAACGAGCGGGGTATATACAAGCAAATAGACTTGAGCAAGAAGAACTACGAGAAAGATATCTCAGATCGCAAGAAAAAATTGAACTTGTTGAGCTTAGCCAGGCAAGACAAGCAAAGATTGCTATAGATTGGCAAAATTTGCCGATTTATTCCCCGCCATTTTTGGGCACTCGTGTTTTTGAAAACGATGATTTAGATACAATTATTTCTTATATTGATTGGTCGCCTTTTTTCTGGACATGGGAGATACAAGGTCAATATCCAAAAATTTTTGAGTCAAAGAAATTTGGCGCACAGGCCAAGTCTCTTTTTAATGACGCTCAAGAAATGCTTCTTAAAATCAAGAAAGAGCAAATATTCCAACCTAAAGCAGTAGTTGGAATTTATCGAGCTTTCTCAGAGCTAGAAGATGTTGTCTTACCAAGCATGGAGAATGAAAGACTTTGCTTTTTAAGACAGCAAAAAAAAGGAACTGAAACAAATTTCAAATGTTTGGCTGATTTTGTTGCACCAAAGGAAAGTAACATAGAAGACTATCTGGGGCTTTTTGCTGTGACAGCAGGGCATGGTGTAGAAGAATTTTCCCAAAAGCTAGCTAAAGAAAACGATGACTATGGCGCTATCTTAGCTAAAGCATTAGGGGATAGAATCGTTGAAGCCTACACAGAAATGATCCATGCTAGGCTGAGAAAAGAAATGGGAACACAAAAAGAAGAGCTAAGCCTTGAAGATATGATCTTAGAAAAATATCAAGGAATTCGACCAGCCCCTGGTTATCCTTCTTGTCCAGACCATCATGAAAAACTTAAGATATGGCGCATACTTAATGTCGAAAAGACTATAGGGATTCACCTTTCTACAAATTTTTCAATGCTTCCTGGATCTTCAGTTTGCGGCTATTTCTTTTTCCATCCTGAAAGCCATTATTTTAGAGTCAGCCAGATAAAAGAAGATCAACTCCTATTTTATGCACAAAGAAAAAACCTTAGCTATGAAGAAGCAAAAAGGCATCTTGCTGCCATTTTACCTTAACCAGTTTAAAGTCCAGGAGGGTGCAGCTCTACTGATAAATCAACTCCCAATGCAGACGAACCAATTTTCATATGAATTTTTTCATCTGCAAGCAGCTCAGAAATTCTTTGCTGCTCATTTAAAAGAGCTTTTGGTAGCGTCGGTTCAAATGTTTTTAGAAATAAAAGAAGTCTTTTTTGCTCATCTATCATCTGAGTTGGATCATAGGACAAAAGATTTTTGAGAGTATCTTGCGACAAACTAATATTGGCAGTGTTTATATCTTGAGGATAAGGCATATAGCCAATAGCAGTTGAGCAAGCGCTTTTTGTGCCTTTGATGCGGCCTATAATCCATTCTAGAACACGGAGATTTTCACCGAATCCTGGCCACATAAATTTGCCATCATCATCTCTGCGGAACCAATTGACATGAAATATCTGCGGCAGATTTTTACTCTTAGAAGCAAGACTTAACCAATGCTCCCAGTAGCTGCCAAAATCATAGCCGCAAAATGGTTTCATAGCCATAGGATCATGCCTTAGCACACCCACTTCGCCAGTAGCTGCAGCGGTTGTTTCAGAAGCGACAGAAGCGCCAATAAGGACGCCGTGTACCCAGTCTCGTGCTTGGAAAACTAGCGGTACAGTGCTTGGGCGGCGACCGCCAAAGATAATAGCTGAAATGGGTACCCCTTGCGAATCTTCCATTGCTAATGAATAAGATGGACACTGTTTAGCAGATACCGTGAAGCGGGAATTAGGATGGGCTGCAGGCCCTTGTTGCGGATCAAAGGCTCTACCCTGCCAATCGAGACTTGCTAAAGTGCCGTTATCGATACCTTCCCACCAAGGTTCATTATCTTTCGTTAAACCAACGTTAGTAAAAATGGTGTCGTGACTAACCATTGCCATAGCATTAGGGTTTGATTTTTTCGAGGTGCCACAGGCTACGCCAAAAAAACCAGCTTCAGGATTAATAGCATAAAGCTGGCCATTTTCATTTAAATGTAGCCAAGCAATGTCATCGCCAACAGTCCACACCTTCCAGCCGGGATAAGATGCAGGTGGAATGAGCATCGCCAAGTTTGTCTTACCACAAGCAGAGGGAAATGCTGCTGCCACATAAAAAACTTCTCCTTGGGGATTTTCAATGCCGACAATAAGCATATGCTCAGCTAGCCAGCCCTCTTCTCGGCCTTGCCAGCTACCAATCCGCAATGCATGACATTTTTTACCAAGCAGAGCATTGCCGCCATACCCTGAACCAAAGCTTTTAATCAATTTTTCCTGAGGAAAGTGCATGATAAGGCGCTTTTCAATAGAAAGATCACCAGTAGAATGTAAACCACGAACGAATTGTTTTTCGTTTTCAATGCGATTTAAGGCATCTTTGCCCATTCTAGTCATAATTTTCATATTACAGACAACATAAGGAGAATCAGTAATTTCTACCCCTAAACGGGCATAAGGAGAATTGATAGGACCCATGCAGTAGGGAATAACATAGAGGGTTTTACCCTGCATGCAGCCTTTAAAATAACTATCGATTGTTTCATGTGCCTTTGTTTTGGCAAACCAGTTGTTATTTAAGCCAGCCTCTTCTGGGGTATCGGTGCAAATATAAGTAAGATGTTCTGTACGAGCTACGTCATTTGGATGTGAGCGATGCAAATAAGATCTTGGATATGTATCTGAATTAAGAGCAATCAAGCTACCATCTGCAAGCATTTTGGCGACCAACTCATCGTATTCTTTTTGCGAGCCATCACACCAATGAATTTGGTCCGGTTTGGTTAATGCACTTACTTCATCTACCCATTGGGCTAGCTCTTCGCATTTTGTTTGGTTCATTTTTTTCCCTAGGATTGACAAGAATGTTCTCAAAATTGATCGTTTTTTTGTTAGCTTTTTTATAGATGTTACTCCTTTTTAAATCTCATTAGAACTTAAATCAGAATCCATATAAAAAAATGGTTTTCGGACAAGATTAGACGCATTCACTATCCTAGCCTTAGCGGCTGCTTTTTACCTGAAGGGTCTCTTGTCATAGGCTGGCTAATTAAAGCGGTGATTTTTTCTTTGTCATTTGACCATGATCTGATCTTGGCAAGCCTTTTAATGGTTTTGCTGTATATTGCAAATCGCCGAAGAACCTGCTGTTTGGAGCCTATTTGCTGTAAAAGAAATAGGCCATCTTTGTTGTTTTTTATGATCATTAATTTTTCATAGGCAAGAAAAAGATTCTTGTCCTCTTTTCGCAGGTCTTCTAGATACTTATTTGCTTGTTTAAGACGCTCTACTTGTTGATCTTCTTGGTTTTTTAGAATATCAAAAAGCTCGTCATGAGCATGGTTGCATTTGAGCGTAAAGTTAAAGCAGAAGTGGCAGAAATAGAGCAAAAAAAAC
>CALBMD010000450.1 GCA_937896265.1 uncultured Pseudomonadota bacterium | reverse complement strand
CACCTTGAGTCCCTTTGGTGGCGCCCGCATTGAAGACGATATTTTGGTACTAAAAACAAGCCATGAAAACTTAACCAGGCCCTACCTATCCCTTAATCCTATTCTTTGACATCCTCCCGCCGCTAAAACTCTCAACTGCTCTCAAAAGGGCGTGGGTTTGAAAAAAAATCAATAGGCCCTCCCCCCAAATTTCTTCGCATCCAAGATATAAATACTTGCATCTTTCGACTCAAGCCCTCGGTTAAAATAGGACCAAAAAACAAAGTAGCGTTAAGGGCGCAAGCATTGCTTGCTAGCTCATGGCTACGCAAGATTCCTAGAAGAGAAAAAAGCACAATATAGTGCAGAAAATACGCAAGATAAAAGCTTTGATTGATAGCAAGCTTGCTTGGCCATCTGCACCACAAAGAGCCAGCAAGAGCTTGCTGCACCTTGGCCAACAAGGACAGTCTGACTAACAAAGCCCAAAAAAGTAAATGAGCCCAAAAATCATCTGCCTGGCGATGAAAGTTATAGCAAGCCCAGCTCATATTTAAAGGGGTAGCAAAATAAGCCTTTCGGTGCAGGTAAAGATTAACCAAGATAAAAAAGCCAACACCATATTCCCAACAGTAAGCTTTCGCAAGGCGTCTTGCATGCTTTTTGGCGAACTTACCGACGTAGTAACCTAAGTAGCTAAGACCGATCCATGGCAACAAAGGCCAATCAGCATAATCAATTGGGCAAAGGCCAATCAGCATTTCCTTCATAAAACCAGGGCTAAGAAAAGAAAGCTCTCTAGGGGGAAATATCAATAAAATCGCCGATAAAATCGCAAAAAAAGCCTCAAGAGTCGGAAGTGAAAAAAGCTCGATGAAAGCTATAGCCAAAAAGCTGACAAAGATCAGCGGGTATATATCCCAAATCAAACTGGGTGTATTTAAATCTTTGAGTGCAGTGATGGCACAAAAGACCAACCAAAAGCATGGCAATATGACAAGAATAAACCAAAATGATGGTAAAGATCTTTTCATGCCAAAGAGGAAAAATGTTAACGCTAAAGTGGCAAAGCCAGCAAAAGCGCCCAAACGAGCAACTAACTCACCTAATTGCCAAAAAATAGGAGGACTATGGAAAAAACTCGATGGATCTAAAGCATAGAAAAAATCATGCATATGAAAAAGATAAATGCATAAAAACAAAAAAGTTTTGATGCAATCAATACCCAAGATCCTCTCATGACTCATTATGTTTTTTCCACCTTGTAGTTATAGCTCTTATTTTGTTACTACTGAATTTAGCAATCAAAATTTATCTAAGGAAGGAAGGTGATGGCCAGTCTACTGCGCATGGTCTTGGCATTTGCTCTTGTCTGCGATGTATTCCCAGCTTTTGCTATGGACCACTTTGCAAACCGCCCGGACTTTGAACTTATGCAATATGCAGCAAAAGAAGAAAATTCATCTTATGCCTCCTATAGGGTAAAACTTAAAGTTGCCTTAGATAAACCTCTTTTCATAAATTTTTTATTCTACCGCTCTAAAGGGGTAGCTGAGATGCAAAAAAAACCTCTTGTTATGATCTTTTCCAATATTGCTGGTGTGTCGATGATAGAGAAATGGTTTGCACATTATTTTGCTTCGCATGGCATGCATGTGGCGCTATCGCACTGTTCAGAACACGAGTCTATCACACATATCGATGAAACAAATGAGAGCGCTATTCGTACCCTGCTTGCTGGATTCGCACTGACAGACTTCAGTATTAAAATTAATGATGTCGATCCAAAAAAAATCGGCCTTTTAGGCATTAGCTTTGGCGGCATTCGAGGACTCTATCAAATTGGCTTTGATTCACGCATCAAGGCTGGCGCTTTTATTGTAGCTGGCGGACCTATTCAAGATATTATGGCTTATTCAAAACAAATAGTAGCAAAGCGGATCAGAGATAGGCAGATGCATGATGCTCGCATGAGCAGTGTCAGCGAGTATCTGCATTTTCTAGACACCCATATCGAACTTGATCTAAATACAGCTCTAGCTAAGCGCTCAAGTAAGGATTTTTATCTTTTTATTTCTGCCAGCGACAGCTGGGTACCAAGCCACTATCAGTGGAAAATCTGGTCTCAACTTGGGCACCCTCGATTTGAACGCTATCCCCTTGGGCACTTAACAACACCGCTCTGGGTAGCAATGACGCGTAAGAGGGAGATTTTGGAGTTTTTCAATGGCCGATGGAAATAGGCTTGCCTCATAGGGGCAAACTGGGCTATAAGATACGTTTGTACTAGTATATCGAACATTTTTGGTAGCTTGAGGCGACGTTCAAATGGCAAAGTCAAACCGCAGAGAAAAAGTTAAATTAGTCTCCACCGCTGGCACTGGAGTTTACTACACCTTAAACAAACTTAAGGGCAAAGATAAGCTTTTATTGAAGAAATATGACCCAAAAGTGCGCAAGCATGTTGAGTTCAAAGAAGCTAAGCTAACCAAGTAATTGCTCCAGAACAGCCTTACCGAGCACTACTCCGCGGATTTAGGGGCATTCCCTAAATCCGTAGCCATGCAATTGCGGCTCTCATAGCTAGCTAGTTTCTAGCAAGTTTTTAAGAGCTAGTTTGTAAGAGCAGCCTGGCATAAGACGGTGTTCTGGAGAGCTGCGCGCTCCCCAGGCCCCTGCGCCGGGAGAAGCATTCCCTTTTTTAAGAACTAAAAAAGATAGTTTTAAGAGTTAGTTTGTAAGAGCAGCCTGACATAAGACGGTGCTCTTACAAACTAGCGAGACTGAAGCAACACCCTCTAAGGGTGAGTCATGTCTTCTGGCCGAACATGCTTGTCAAAATCCTCACCAGTCAAATGGCCCAGCTTAAGAGCCGCCTCCCGCAATGTAGATCCATCAGTATAAGCTTTTTTAGCAATCTGAGCCGCCTTATCATAGCCAATGACTGGATTTAATGCCGTTACAAGCATTAACGAATTATCAAGATTCTTTTTAATCACCCCTAAATTAGCATCGATACCATCAATACAGTGAAGACGAAAACTCCTTAACCCTTCCGCCAAGAGGCGAATCGATTGCAAGACATTATGAATGATCATTGGCTTAAAGACATTGAGCTGAAAATGACCATTAGAACCACCAATACCTACTGCGACATCGTTACCCATGACCTGCGCAGCAATCATTGTCAATGACTCACACTGAGTTGGGTTTACCTTACCAGGCATAATCGAACTTCCAGGCTCATTTGCCGGCAAAGTTATCTCCCCAATACCACAGCGTGGACCGCTTCCCAAGAGACGAATATCGTTGGCTATTTTCATAGCCGTTGTCGCTAATGTTTTAAGACTACCGTGCAATGAAACCAAGGCGTCATGAGAAGCTAACGCTTGAAATTTATTATCAGCACTGCGAAAGGGCAAAGATGTTAGTTTGGCAATGGTTTTGGCAACCTTTTCTGGATACTGAGGATGAGTATTTAAACCGGTACCCACCGCTGTTCCACCTAATGCCAAATCATAAATCCCCTTTAACCTGCTTGTAAGATCGTCTTTACAAAAATCCAGCTGCGCGACATAAGCAGAAAATTCCTGCCCTAAAGTTAAAGGGGTGGCATCCATTAAGTGGGTGCGGCCAATTTTCACAATCTCGCTAAAAGCTTTTGCCTTCTTGTCCATGGCCTTGCTAAGCTCAGCTACCTCAGGGATCAAATCCTCAGTCAAAGCAAAAGCAGCGGCAATATGCATAAAAGTCGGAAAAGTGTCGTTTGACGATTGCGACATGTTGACATCGTCATTAGGATGGACAGGCTTCTTACTACCCAGCTGGCCACCTGTTAGTTCAATAGCCCTATTTGAAATAACCTCATTGACGTTCATATTTGTCTGCGTACCAGAACCTGTTTGCCAGACGACAAGCGGAAAATGATCATCTAGCGCCCCAGAAATTACTTCGTCACTAGCTTTTAGAATCACCTCTGTCTTCTTCGCATCCAACTTACCCAGCTCATTATTAACTATAGCTGATGCTTTCTTCACAATGCCCATAGCCCTAATTAAAAGCCTAGGCATTTTTTCGATGCCAATGGCGAAATTTTCTAGTGATCTTTGAGTCTGCGCTCCCCAATAGACATCCGTTTTTACTTTGATCTCACCCATAGTGTCGGATTCGGTTCTAAAAGACATCGTATCTCCTTCAAGTTATTGTTAGCTTTTCCCTAGACCCTTGATCGCCAACAAGGTAGCCTAAGCATGGAGGAAGCATGAATTTGAATTTATATGATGCCATCGGCTTCAACAAAATTGAAGAGGTGCTTCGACTTTTCTACGATCAAGCAGTAATAGACCCGCTTTTGGCTCACTTTTTCTTCGAGAAAGATATCGAAGAGCTAATTCAAAAACAACTCGTGTTCACATCAATTCTTTTAGGCGCTAAAAATCTCAAATATCAGGGTAAGCCGCTTAAAAAAGTGCATGAGAGACTAAATATTCGCAAGGTACACTTAGCACGCAGGAATGTATTGATGGGCGAGGTCATGGCTCAATGCGGCCTGCCAGCAGATCTTGCAACCAAATGGCAGAGCCTGGAGCAAAGTCTTAACTCTCAGATCTCTAAAGATGAAGCTGCTTGCAACGATTGATGGTGTTGTTTATCTTCTTTTTTGCCACGCAAAATAAGCTCAATGGGTACATGTGCAAAGCCTAACTCTTCACGAAATTGATTCACCATGTAACGCTGATAAGCTTGGGAAATCTCTTTTACCACATTGCATTTGACAACAATAGCAGGGTGCGCATGACCCACCTGCGTGCCAAAATAAAACTTCGCTCTCTTGGAGTACTTTTGCATCAACTGCGGTGTATGCTGAGCAATAATCTTTTCAAGCGTCTGGTTAATCGTTGTCGTTGGAATACGTTTTTTACTTTCTTCAAGAAGCAAAAACACCTTCTCTAAAATCTGATGCACTCGCTGGTTGGTAAGACAAGAGACAAAATGGACAGGAATATAGGATCTGTCTTTAAGCGGCCCAGATTTGAGAGTCTTTTCATAAATACTGGCAGAGTTACTGTTTTTATCAGGTACTAAGTCCCATTTATTCACAACAAGCAGCACCGGCTTATAGCGATCTGTTGCTAAATGCAAAAGCTTAGCATCCTGATCGCTTAGGCCGCTAATCGCATCAATAACAAGCACAACGATGTCAGCCTGACTAATAGCGCTCAAACTTTGCAAGACACTGCCACGCTCCAGCCCTTCATCTACTTTTGTTCGGCGGCGCATGCCAGCTGTATCAATCAATTCAAAAGTTTGATTATTATAGGTCATGAAATTTTTAACACAGTCGCGCGTGGTACCTGCAACATCGCTCACCAAAGAACGTTCTTCACCTAAAAGGCGATTGAGAATTGAGGATTTTCCTACATTCGGTTTGCCGATAATAGCGATCGAAGGATGATCTGGCTCCAAAGATAAAGTTTTCAGCTTTGTTAGATTTAAAAGCTCACCCTTCACCTTTGCTAAAAGAGCTCCTATTTGCTTATTGTGCGCTGCACTAATGCAAAGATCAGGGCTTAAACCTAACTCAAAAAACTCATAACTTAAGTGCTCTTTTTCTAATCCATCAATCTTGTTAACGACAAACAAAATTGGCTTTTTATATTCTTTTAGAATCAAATGAATTTCTTTGTCGTGGTGATGCAGGCCTGTCTTGCCGTCTACTACAAACAAGATTAAATCTGCCTGCTCGATACCCCGAAGGGTCTGGCGCCAAACCAAATTTTCAGCAAAGGGCTGAAAATTAAATCCCTTAGTTTCATAGCCACCTGTATCTACTAAAACAAACCCATCCGTTTGCTTCTTGTCATAGTAAACAGTGCCAAAAATTCTATCACGAGTAACACCAGGAGAGTCGTCGACAATCGCTGTCTTGCTGCGTGTTAATCTGTTAAATAGCGTCGATTTGCCTACGTTTGGTCGACCTACAATTGCTACCATACCCTTAATCATTTTTCTTCCTAATCTGCTCTTTGCCTGCTTTATCTCTAAGGAAAGCTAAAGCCAACTTAGCGGCCTTCTGTGAAGCCTGCTTTTTTGTTTTGCCTTGCCCGGCAGCAAGAAACTCGTTTTCAAAATAAACCCAAACTTCAAATTCTCTTGCATGCTCAGGGCCGCTTTGATGGCGAAGCTCATAGACAGGTAGCTTTTGAAACCGATCTTGAGTCCATTCTTGCAATCGCGATTTGTAGTCTTCGTTTTCAACACTTTTAATATCAATGAGCCACTGGCCAAATAGCTTGCTTACGCTCAAAGCAGCTTTATCATAACCACCGTCAAGGTAGATAGCTCCGATCACAGCCTCTAAAGCATCCGCCAATAAAGCCTTACGTTTTCGCCCACCTGCCTTGATTTCTCCTTTGCCCAAGACAATAGAGTCTCCAAGCCCAATACCAAAGGCAACTTCCGCTAAGCGTTTTTCATTCACCAGAAGAGAACGGATTTTAGACAGCCCACCCTCTTGTAACTCCCTGTTTTTATTCCAAAGCTCATGGCTAACAAGCAATCCAAGAACCGCGTCGCCAAGAAACTCCAGCCGTTCATTCCAGGGCAAAGAGGCGCCTAAATGGGCAATTGCTGACCTGTGCGAGAGAGCTTCGTATAAAAGGAAAAGGTTCTTAAACCGATAGCCAAGCCTTTCTTGCAGGAGATCTAATGAGGCCATTTCATTAGGAAAATTAGCCCAGAGGTCAGTCCATTTATCCTGAATTTCTTTTTCCATGCTTGACTCTATAAGCGATTTGATTGGCCCTTATAACAAAATCCACATTTTTTATCAAACTGAAATTTTTCCACTGTCTTATCCAAGGCTTGAAATGAGCTTTTGCTAAGCACAGCAAACATCCTAGTTTTGGCTATTTAAACCGAGAAATGACATTTTTTAAGCTAGCTTCGCGTCGAAGCATACAACTAGAAATTCGGGATCCGGGTTTAAATTACAGATAAGACAAGCCTAGCTTAAAACCCCAGACAGGCCTACACTGAGCAAACTATCGTGTTAAAATAAAATAGATCTACGCATTAGGAAACTTCGTGAAAACAGCTAATTCTCCTTGGGCTAAATGCCTTTTGCTACTCATCATGGCGCTAGCAGCTAGCACCCTCTTCTATAAAAGTGGCTTTTGGTCTAAAACCCTAGCTAAAGAAAATATTACCTTATTGGCACCACATCAGAGTTTGCAGACCTTTGCTAAGGAATTAGAAAAAGCCGAGATTATTTCTAACCATCTTGCCTTTTATGTTTGGACAAGGCTCTTTGCCAATTATCAAAAATTTCAGGCTGGACGTTACCATTTCCTTCCAGGTGAGCATAGCTTTGCTAGCATCGCTAAAATGATTGAAAGAGGTGAGGTCTATCATGAGCTGCGGCTTAGCCTAACTATCCCAGAAGGGTACACAAAAAATCAAGTTTTTGAAAAGATTGCTCAAGAAAGCAAGGTTTTGCTGAAAGAACTCAACATCTTAGATCAAAGCGCTGCTTTCCGCACTAGCCTTGGCCTTGCCGATCAAGAAAGCCTTGAAGGCTACCTTTATCCATCCACCTATCACTTTTATGATGAAGACCCAAGTGCTGCGAGCATCTTATCGACCCTCAAGAAAGAATTTAATAAACGGATAACACCTGAAATCGTCGATACTCTTCTTACGCATCAACTCAAATTGCACCAAGCTGTTATTTTAGCATCTCTTATTGAAAAGGAAACTTCCACGGAGCAGGAGAAACCGTTCGTAGCTGAAGTCATTTTCAATCGGCTAGCAAAACGCGAGGTGTTGGGCATCGATGCCAGCATCATATACGGCATCCCCAATTATTCAGGTAACCTCACCTCGTTTGACTTAAAAAACAAAAACAATAAATACAACCTACGGGTGCACGGTGGGCTTCCTCCAGGACCTATCTGCTCGCCAAGCTTAAGCTCTATCCTGGCACTGCTGAACCCCAGCAAAGAGGGATATTATTTCTACGTATTAAAACCCGGCCCAACTAAAGAACATCATTTCTCACGCTCGCTAGCTGAGCATGCCAAGCATGTTCGCAAGTTAGTGCAATATCAGACTCAAGGGAAACAATAAATTTAGGCCTAAACACCAAAGTAGGAATCATCATGGAAGAACTCACCAAAGAATCCCAGGCAAAGACAAGCAAGGCAAAGAAGACAGCAGCAAAAGAATCTGCTACCAGCAGCATTTTGGTAAAACAGCTCGTTGGTTATAAGGAAAAAGGCTCCTACCTCTTTGACTTTAGTCAAAATCTTGGTGAGGGTGGTGTTTTTGTCCAAACAGATGCGCTTAAAGAGCAAGGAGAGGCTGTGCACTTATCTATCTCTCTTGCAGATAGTAAAAAGAAAATTGCAGTAAAAGGTCGTGTTATCTGGGTGCAGCAGCCAGTTGCAGAGCATCAAGGTTTAATTCCCGGCATAGGTGTACAGCTTGAGTCTTTATCTAGCGAAGACTGGTTCACCCTTGCAAACCATACCCCAACAAAGACAAAAACTGCCTAAAAATTTAGGCCTTAGAGCCCAAAAGCTAGCGTAGGGCTTACATGCCCCTCATTTCTCGCAAGATCATTTGTCATTGCGGAGAAAAGCCATAAGCACCGCTATCGAAGAATGTTTTTAAAAAAATAGAAAATGACACAGCGATGGCTTTTGATGAAAGCGAGATCTACTTAAGCCAGAGATGTTTTTAGCGCTAGGGCTGCTGCCAGCTTAAAGGGTAAGTGCCTTCTTCAACATCTAAACCAAGATCGGTGATAAAAAGTGGGTTCCAAGTATCAACCATCACGGCTTTCTCGTTTGTTGTCTCTGAACCTATGCTTTCAAAATACTTCCCAGGCTGCGGCCCATGCGGTAGCCCCGCAGGATGAAAGCTTATGCTCTTGCCTTCAATTCCTTTTCTTGAAGTGAAATCACCTGAGACATAGTAGATAATTTCGTCACAAGAAACATTAGCATGAGGATAAGGGCAAGGAATAGCTCCTTCCATATAATCAACCTTGCGTGGCACGAAAGAGCAAACGACAAAATCCTTAGCCCGAAAAGTAAGGTGCAAGTTAGGTGGCAAATGAATCTTGCCTGTTTTTGGAATATAGTCATCGATAGAAAAAGCCAAAGGATAGACACTACCGTCCCAACCGACTGTTTCAACAGGCAGTGTGCTATAGTGATGCTCTGAAACAATATCATGCCTTAACGCTAAAATAGTTCGAAAGCGTTCTTTCTCTGCTTGCTCTAAAAGCCTTGTTGGCGAGCGAAAATCACGATGGCTATAAGGTGCTTCTAAACGCAATTGTCCCATCGGATTAAAAAATTCTTGGGGCACTTCAATGTAAGAACTGCTTTCCATGACTAAAGCCTCAAGAAATCCTTGATGTTCTAAAACATAAGGGACTCCTTTAGGAATCAAGATATAATCGTGTTCTTGATAGGGCAAAGCTCCAAACATAGTAAGAAGTTGCCCCTGCCCTTGAGTGATAAAAAGCAGTTCGTCACTGTCACCGTTAGAGAAAGGCAGATCACTTGCCAAGGCGTTGCCACGGACAACGCTAAGACGACAATCAACACTGCGAAACAAAGCGCGGCGTGAATTTAAATAGCCCATGCTTGCTGACAGCTGCCCGCTCTTTAAATGACGCCTAGCAATAGGCATCTTACGAGCCTTTGTTACTTCGCCAATCAGATGCTGATAGTTGCCTGGTGCCAACTTAATCGAATCGATAGCTGTCGGTGGCGTCTCACCATAGATAATGCTAAAGCGGCCGCCAAAGCCATCACGAGTGAAAACAAATTCAAACTGTTTTTTACCTCTGAAAGTAAAGAGCGTATGAGGCTTTTTAGGAATATCACCTAGGGTGCGTCGTTCTAACATGAGCTACCTTGCTATTAGTTTGACCTTCATCTTAACGTCGAGAGCTAACAAAAGCAAGCTTTGACGCCTGATTAGCGATAAGGTATGATTTAGTTTGTTCAATAAAAAGGGTTACTCTTGAGCTTGATTTGGAAGCGACCTGACGGTTATCGTGAAGCCTTGCCATCTGATTTTTATGTTGTAGATATCAACGGCGATACCAAAATTTGGCTGCACAAGACCGACAAAAAAAATTATCCATTCCGTATCTCTTCTGGCTGGCAGGAAGAAGAGCTCACTGAGAAGATCAATCAGCTTACTAATTTAATTGGCAAGTCTGATGATACGGTGCTTGATTTTCTTAACTCTCTTTATGCCGACTCTAATGCTGAAAAAACTACTTTTCTTAAGCAGCTTCTTCAGTGGCTAAAGACTCTTGATAAAGACCTTAAAGGTGATCATTGGGAAGTTTCTATTCTCAAACAAGTTTTTGCGCAGATACGTTTACGCATCAATTTGGTAGAAGCTACTTTTCTACATGAGCGGTCTTGATGCTCTTTGCAAGCATAAGAGCGTATGAAAACCACCAAGACGATCATGCTGACTTACCACACTAAGCCCCGCCTTTGCTGCAAGCTCTATCATTTGACTGGCCCGGTACATTCGACTTTTGCCATTAGCCATAGCTGTAAAGTAAAGCGATGTCATAACTAGCGAATGTGTAGCAGCAGGGTATTCTTGGCAATCAATAAAAGGTTCCAAAATATAAAGATGGCCATCCAAAGCAAGCGCATCAGCTGCTCTTATTAAGAGCTGTAAAATATCATCCTCACCAAAACAGTCGAGAAATTGACTCATCCAAATCGCGTCATAGCCATAAGGAAGTGGCTGACTATGATCTAAAAGATTCATAGCAAAACCACTAATACGCGAAGCCTCTGGTTTGTCATTGATCTCTTTAGCTAATAGCTCAAGCTGTCCAGGCAGATCAACAATAGCCACATGCACGTTGCTAGCAAAGCGCACGCAAGAAAGAGCAAAACGCCCTGTATTGCCTCCTACATCCAAAATACTTCTTGGCTGAGCAGCAAAGATCACAGGCAAAACCTCTGGAAAAGCTTGATCTGAATAGAAATGATCAAACTTAAGCCAGCTCTTTTGAGTGTGCGCAGGAAGCGCAGTAAGAGCATCATAAATAGTTGGCCATTGGCCAAAGACTTCTAAACCGACTGGTTTAGCCTTCTCTAGTGAGTCACCAAGATAAAACATCCCTTGATAACAAACATCATGGACAAAATCCATGTTTGCCTGAGTTAGCTCGTCGCGTAAAATAAAAAACCCTGTTTTAGTCAAACGAAGCTTATCATCTTTACGCAACAAAATATTGGAAGTAATACCTGCTTCGATAAGCACATCTAATGCATAAGAGCTGAGATCAACTGAGGCTTGCAGCTCTGCCAAAGAAATCTCGCGCGCCTCATGAATCTTAGCAAGAATTCCTTTGCTACGCAGATAGCGCACGGCTTGAAACATAATGGGTGAAAAGGCAATAAGTTGCGCCTGCGATTTGGCCTGTTCTGGGGTCAAAGGGTCAAGCTGGCTTTCCTGCTGCAATTTTCTCTCCCTTGTTTCTCTGGTTTTATAAACATTTTTCCTCTAAACTGACAAGAAGTCTACCTAATTTGTCGCTGGCAAAAATTTATGAAACGACCGCTTGCGTCAAATTTAAATGGAGAGTGCTAACAGCAGTTAGCTACGTCACATATAGAAAGTAAGCATCTATGCTCCCTTCTGAGATTTTAGTTGCTATCCCGACTTATAATAATGCCAAAACACTAGCGCATGTTATCGTGGGTGTTTTGCAAAAACATAATCATGTTTTAGTGATTGACGATGGCTGTACAGATGAAACCACAGCTATTTTATTAACTTTTGACAAACAAATTCAGATAGTAAGGCATGAAAAAAACCAAGGCAAAGGGGCTGCTCTTTATTCAGGATTTCTGCACGCCAAAAAACATGGCTATCGCAGTATCATTACAATAGACGCTGATGCTCAACATCAACCGCAGGATTTACCTCTTTTTATAGAAAAAGTAATAGCCAGACCAGATGCCTTAGTGATTGGAGTACGAGACATGCAAAGCCAGCAAGCTGGCTTTGTCCCCAAGTCGTCCCTTTTTGGTCGCGCCTTCTCCAATTTTTGGGTTTTTGCTGAAACAGGACGTCTATTAAAAGATACACAAAGCGGTTTTCGCGCCTACCCAGTCGTTGAAGCTATTTATCAAGGTCTTTCTCAAAAAAGCTATGCCTATGAAATAGAAATTATAGTTCACGCCTTATGGCAAAATTGCTCTATTTTGGAAATCCCAATTCAAGTTTACTACCCAAAAAATCGGATTAGCCACTTTGACCCTTGGCAAGATAATTTAAAACTCACCAAACTCCATACTCGTCTTTTTTTGATGAATTTTTGTTCTATAGTTAGTTTTGGCAACCTCTTTCGAACTAAGGTACGGCCCTTAGCTATAAATGAAAAAAAAGGCGCAGCGCTTCTGCACTTTTTCTTTGCCCTAGGCGGTACAAGACTATGTTACCTGTTAGCTATTTTCCCTCTCGGCTTTTTTTATTTTGTGGATCATCAAAGTCGCCGTGCTATGTCTTCTTTTTATAAAAGATTGCACATAGCCCCAAGCAGAGGATTTCGTAATTTCTTTTATTTCGCGTTATCTCTGATCGATCGCCTAGCTATTTGCCACGATCAAAGGACAATAAAACAACGAGTTACTTGTGCCAGAAACACGCAATTAGTCTCTGGCTCTATCCTCGTTGGCGGCCACTACGGTGATTGGCTTTTATGTGGTCTTGGCTTAAGCAAGATCGCCAGTGTCAAAATAGCGCTTTTTGTGAACCAAAAGATTAACCCCCAGATGATGCAGCGCTTAACTGATTTAACACAAGATCAAGTCAAGGTTGTTTTTTTAGGCGATGAGGGTAACAATGCGCTGTTAGCTAAAGACTATTTAGACCAAGGCTACTGCCTGGGCTTTATGGCAGACCGAGTAGAAGGAATTGCTCGCAAAATAACCATACCCTTTCTTGGTCAAGAAAAAGACTTTTCACTCATCCCTTTCAAGATCGCTGCTATCACTGGTGCACCTCTCTTTTTTTTCTCCTGCAAAAAAGCAGGATTTATGCCTAGCTCGCCTTATCTATTAGCAATTAAACCTTTGCTAGCAAGTGAACATGAAGCCAAGTCACTAGCCCACTGCTATGTAAAGGAACTAGAATCTACTGTTAGAGCAGACCCTAGACACTGGTTTAACTTCGTCTAAATATTTGCCGCAAAATTGCATTGAATATCAAAGACAGCCGCGCTAGAATTTTTTTCAGATACCCTTCTTAAACCATTACCTAATAGACCTACCTTGCCCTAGGCAAAGAAAGGACAGGCGTGCGTCATCAAGAGCTGTGCCAAGATATTAAATCCTTACTTCTTAGTGTTACGAACCTACCGGCGAATGAACAAAAAGAAATCGATAATCATACCCCACTGTTCAAAGGAGGTTTGGGACTAGACTCCATCGATGTTCTTGAGCTGGTTGTTTCGCTTGAAAAGCGCTACGGCGTCAAGATTCGTAACGATGAAAAGGGGCAACAAGCCTTAGCCAATGTTGCTAGCATTGCCGATGAAATCTTGCACCACCAGAGGCACACTTGAATCAAGCTTCATACGTAGGTGGTGTCAGTGCCATTTGCGCCCTTGGCAAAAGCATGGACATTATCGAAGAAAAGATTATGAAAGGACAATCAGCCTTTCGCCGCAATCACCGCTATCAAGAATGGCTGGATGTGCCATGTGGCGAAATCAATTGCCAAAGCTTACTTGCCTTTAGCAAAGACACAGATGAGATGATCTTTCAGATGTCTTGTGACGCGCTAGAGCAAATTCACGAGCAAAGCAGCCTATTTAGCCGTTATCGTCCTGACGAAATTGGCTTATTTATCGGCACCACAACTATGGGATCTCAAACAACCCTGGAGCAATTTCGAAAACTTAAGCACCAGATGCTTGATATCAATACTCTTCATTGGAATATGCAGCAAAATACACTAACAGAAAAGTTACAGCGAAAATACCCCCTCAAAGGCTATGCCAGCACTTTTTCTTCAGCTTGCTCTTCAGGAGCTATGGCCATCTGGCAAGCCCACATTGCTCTTTCTCGTGGCATGTTTAAAGCCTGTATTGCAGGGGGTTTTGATGCAATCACCCTCTTAACCCTGATGGGATTTTCCAGCTTGCAAGTACTAGATCCTGAGCCCTGCCAGCCCTTTTCAAAAAACGGCAAAGGCATCACGCTAGCTGACGGTGGAGCTCTTTTACTTTTAGAACAAGAGCCCTCTAAGCATTGCTTTGGCCGCATCCTTGGGGGTGGTGCCTGCTCAGAGGGTTATCACATGACACACCCAGAGCCAAACGGTAGTGGTATGAGCTTAAGCATGACTCAAGCTATAAATACCTGCCAGCTAAAGACAAGTGACATCGCTTATATCAATGCTCATGGCAGCGGGACTTATGCTAATGACACAGCTGAAAAAAAAGCTATCGCATCCGTCTTTGGTGAGCATGTCTTAGTGCATGCCACCAAAGCCTGGCATGGTCACACTTTGGGAGGAGCTGGCGCCTTAGAAGCAGCTATTAGCTTACGCGCCCTAAGTAACCTCCCTACATGGCGCCAAAGCTGCCATGGCAATCTAAACGAGGTGCCTTCTCAGCCCATTGGCTTGTCAAATTCTTTTGGATTTGGTGGCAATAATGTGACACTAGCCTTACAAGCGGTGGCATCATGAGAGTGTTTGTTGAATGCTTCGAAGAAATATCACTAAAAAAAACAGACAGCTTGAGCTTTAATCACCCTTTAGCCCGGCGCATGAGCTTTTTACAAAAAGCAGGCCTAGAAGTTATGTCGCGCATCGAAAAAGACTATCCCATGCTGCTTGATTCCTACTTATATGGGCCAGAATGCGAGATATTTTATACCACAACCTACGGCGAGCTACAGGCGGTTCACACTATTGCTAATCAAATCAACGCCAAAGAGCTGCCGGTATCACCGCTAGCATTTCAACATTCTGTTAATAATGCGGCTGCTGGTTATCTCTCTATTATTAAAAAAGTTAAAAAAAATGTCGTTACTCTTGGCTCTGGCTATCTAGCTCTCGACAAAGCTATCTATTCGATCTTTCATCGCCTCAAAAATGAGCCTGAAACAACAGCTATTTTAGTTCATGGTGATGAGTATCTGTTTCAAAATGAAGACCAAGCCCAAGCTCAAGTGCAGTTTTTTGCCTTCTCTAATTTCGCAAAAACCAAATGGCAGCGGCCTTTGGAACTCTTGGATATTGTTTACCGAACAGATGAGATAGCTGAACAAGATTTTGACAAAGACCATCCGCTTTTTGCTCGATTCGACAATCTAAAACAACAAACATTTGAACGAACGGTTCGTTCTCAGGCTGGAGAACTCATTCATTCGCATTGGAGTGTCCCATGATTGCAATTGAAAATTGCCTGCCACATAAAGGCTCTATGCTCTTTCTGGATCGATTTCTTGGCCACGCACCTTCACAGAAAAAATGCCAAGTGGAAGTCATTATCCAAAAAGAAAAGCGTTACTTAAATAAAGATGGCTCATTTAAAACACACTGGCTGATCGAGATCATGGCTCAAGCTGTAGCAGGACACTTCCATCTTATCAAAGCCTCCGGTGGTAAGCCAAAATTAGGTTTTCTCATCGGCATCCAAAACTACTGCTTACTGGAGCGCATACACCTTGTACTAGGAGATAGGCTTGTTGTTACCTCTGAACTGGTAGCCGAAGTCTTCCCTCTTGGTCAGTATGAAATCGAAGTTTTATATCAACAACGAGCCATTGCTAAGGCAGAAATGTCTTTTGTTAGCGATGAACAAGGAGATTTTTCTTGCGCAAAGTCTTGATTACAGGTGGTAGCCGCGGTATTGGTAAGGCTTGTGTTGAGGAATTTGCCAAAAATGGCTGCGAAGTTGTTTTTACTTGGCTTAAGAACAAGGAAAGTGCTGACAACTTACAGGCAAGCCTTGCCGGTAGCAAGGTATCGCATTTCCAGCTCGATCTGACGTGCATTCACCCTGAATCTTTATTCGCCTCTATTAGCGAGCAAGGTCCATTTGATATCGTCGTGCACAACGCTGCCTTTGCTGATGATGTACCTTTTTTTTTCATGCAAGAAAACCAATGGGATAGCGTCACACAGGCTAGCTTAAATTCCTTTTTTCACCTCAACAAAGCGATCATTGCGCACATGATCGAAAAAAAATGGGGCCGCATCATCACCTTAGCTAGCATTTCCGGGGAAGCAGGAAACCGCGGTCAAACAAACTATGCAGCAGCCAAAGGCGCACTGATTGCTGCCACCAAATCGCTAGCCAAAGAGCTGGGTCGCAAAGGCATCTTATGCAATATCGTAAGCCCAGGACTTATTGATACAGATATGACAAAGGATCTAGCCCTCGATATAAAGCAGCATATCCCAGTAGGCCGGCTTGGACGTCCAGAAGAGGTTGCTAAAGCTATTGCTTTTTTAGCTTCTGATCATGCCTCCTATATCAACGGGACTATCTTGCAAGTCAATGGGGGGCTTTATACATGACAAGACGTGTAGCTATTACTGGTGTTGGTCTTGTTTCTCCCCTTGGCCATAGCATGGGTCAGCTGATGGAACGGCTTTATGCCGGAGAATCAAGTATTAAAGCCTATCCCGAATGGCAAAAAGCACCCTTTGGTTTTGCTACCGCTTTAGCAAGCCCAGTTGTTGATTTTGAATTCAATGAACTGCCACGCAAAACAAGAAGAACAATGAGCCGTGTCGCAGGCCTTGCTACGATGGCAAGCCGCCAAGCTATTGAAGATGCAGGTCTTACTCAAGACTTAATCGAAAACGAACGCACAGGCATCTCTTATGGCTCAACGATGGGCGGCACCAGCGCTATCCGTACTTTCTATGATCTTTCTGTCTCAGGCGAAAGCATGGTCTCTGGGGTACGTTCTACGACTTTTCCTCAAATTATGTCTCATACCTGCGCGGCCAATATTGCAATTAACTTTAAAATCCCAGGGAAAGTTATCGCCAGTTGCACCGCCTGTGCCGCGTCTACTCAATCTATTGGCTTTGGTTATGAGGCTATTAAATACGGTCAGCTTGATCGCGCCCTAGTAGGGGGTGCTGAAGAACTTGAAGCCAGTGTCGTTGCTGTTTTTGATGTCATGGGCGCTACTTCTAGCTCCTATAATGACAGACCTGATATGGCTCCCAGGCCTTTTAGTACGGAAAGAGATGGAATCGTCGTGGGAGAGGGCGCAGGAACTCTTGTCCTTGAAGAGTGGCAACAAGCAAAAGCTCGCGGCGCTAGAATTTACGGCGAGATTTCTGGATTTTATACTAATAATGATGCCTCTCATATGACCAACCCCTCTATCGCTGGCTTAATATCGGCAATGAAGCATGCTCTTATCGAAGCTAAAATTTCGCCAGAGGTAATTTCTTATGTCAATGCTCATGGCACAGGAACACAAGCAGGAGATAGAGTTGAAGCTTTAGCTATCAGCGAAATTTTTGGTAAACAAGCACTAACCAGTTCTCTCAAGGGTCACTTTGGTCATCTTATGGGCGCCTGCGGCGTCATTGAAACGATTGCTTGCTTAGGCATGCTAGCTGATAAAAAAGCAATTGGCACAAGAAACTTAACAAACATCGACCCTGAGTTTTCTCAGCTTAACCTGTTCTCAACGATTAAAGAGACTCCTGAGCTTAAATATATCTTAAAGAACAGCTTTGCTTTTGGTGGCATCAACGCTTGCCTCATACTAAAGGGTGTAAATCATGACCAATCTTAATCTCTCACCAATAGATCTAAAGATGCGCGTCAATGAAATCTTTGTAGATCTATTTGAGCTTAAAAGTGAAAGCTTACTCCCTGATAAGCAGCTTTTTAAAGATATGGGCTTAGATAGCCTTGATGCTATTGATTTGATTATTGCTTTTCAAAAAGAGTTTAAAATAAAACCAGCAGCTGAAGAGTTCCAAAAAATTCATACGCTAGGAGATGTTTACAGTCTTGTTGAAACATACTATCGCAAGCTTCATTAGAGTAAGTTTTCCTTTTTGGATACTTGCTTTAAAAAAAGCAGATCTTAATCCACAATGGCAGCTTGTTATCTTGACCATTGCTTTTTTGGCTATTGTCGATAAGACCAAAACTTTTTTTTTGATTGCTATGAGCATCTTTCTTTTGGGCCTTTGGCATATTGATCAGGTAGTTCGCATCTATCCTTTTGCTATGGCTATGACCTTTTTTCTAGCTTTTCTGGCCAGCTACCGAGCAGATAAAAGTGTTTTAGAAACATATGCTAAAAATTTTGTTCTCATCGACGATGGCACCAAAATTTTTCTAAAAAAAGCTCTTAAAGCCTGGCTATTTATTCTTGGCACCAATACTTTTATTCTGTTTATTTTTCTATTCGCTGGTACAACCGAAGAGTGGGCACTTTATTCAGGACTTTTTTCTTATTTATTCTTAGGGCTCATGATCTTAGCGACGATTGGATTTGGTCATGCTCAAAAAATTCGTCTACGCTAGTTTATCGGTGGTTAAGCATAATATTAGTTTTGCTATTTTTGGCCTGCTATGCAGCTTTTTTATCTTTTTTCTACCCTTTGTCGCTATCTTCTGCCTTGGTTCTAAACGACATTTGGTAATGGTAAGTCAATTTATCACGCATAAAGCCTTTCAGTTTGTTGTTTGGTTTTGTCGTGCCACCGGTTTTATCGATATCTCTGTCATCTATCATGCTCAACAAAACCTTGCTCCTATTGTTGTTTGCAACCATCTTAGTCTTTTTGATATCGTCACCATTTTTTGTTATTTTCCAGGATCGTACACCTTTGTGCATAGAAAATACCTCAAAAACCCATTACTAGCGCCAATCATTCACGCTTGCAATTATATCCCCATAGATCCAACTAGTATCTCTGATCGAATGCATGCTTATGCTCAAGCTGAAGAAATACTAAAGCAAGGAGGCAGGCTAGTCATTTTTCCAGAAGGCACTCGCAGTTTAGATGGCAAAATGCTGCCGTTTCAAAAAGGCGCCTTTAACCTTGCAAGCAAATTGCAATTAGCAATCTCGCCGATTTTTTTTACTGCTGATAGAGCATTTCTAAATAAGAACAAAATCTATGACTTTAGATTAGACTGTCCACGCTTAGAAGCCCATATTATGCCACCCATTGTCACAAAGGAGATTAAAGCCCAGGATCTAAAGCATCACACGGAACTGTTATTTCAAGAATGGACCAAATCCCCATTAACCCTGGCTTGGAATAAATCATGCTAATTGCTTCTAAAGAATTTCATCTTGCAGCTGATCACCCTGATCTTGATGGTCACTTTCCTGGATTTTCGTTGCTACCAGGAGTGAGTCAAATTTCACTTGCTGTCGATTTACTTGCTCAAACTCGCGGCAGTAAATTTGAAATCCTAGAAATTAAGAAAGCTAAATTTCGTTCTATGCTTCAACCTCCTCAGTCCGTTCGTGTTGACCTTACAGAAGAAGATCACAACCAGATTTACTGGCGTATTTTTACTGAAAACAAGGTCTATTCAGAAGGGTTTTTGGTAGTAGATTTTTCTCAATGACCTCGTTATGCTTTAAAAAACAAAACAAGGAAATTTTGCTTTATGCTGCTTTTAGGCAACACCTTATCTATTGAAGCTATTTGCTCTATAGCAGATAGCTCTACTGCCTTCTCTTTTAATTTTGATCAAAATCTTAGAGATCGTGTTGCTAAAAACTATGCTTTCTTTAATCAAAGTATCGCCCAAGGTGCTGCCATCTATGGAGTTACTACAGGGTTAGGCGCCTCCTCAAAAAACACTTTTGATGCGACATTCAGCGCCAAACTCCAAAGAAACCTCTTTTCCTATCACGGTTGCGGTGTTGGGCCAAAGCTGGCTGAACCCATTTGTGCAGCTATTATGCTGCTTCGCCTCCACACTCTAACTAAAGGGCAATCAGGTATTAGGCCGCAATTGATTGAGTATTTAGCAAACATGCTGACAAAGCGAGTTATTGCAGCTATCCCATCGAAAGGCTCAGTCGGTGCTTCTGGTGATTTGACACCTCTTTCTTATGTTGCTGCTAGCATGACTGGTCAAAGACAGTGCTACTATCAAGGTGAGCTGATGCCAAGTGACAAGGCACTGCGAGCAGCAAATCTTAGCACCTATGATTTTCAAGGAAGAGAAGTCTTAGCTATTATGAACGGCACCTCAGCGATGACTGCCATCTTATCTTTTTGTTGGCAGCGCTCGCAGAAATTAGCTGATATAGCTTGTGATATCACAGGTCTACTTGCAGAGCTGATGCAAGCTCGGACAGCGCCCTTCATTGACAAGCTACATGCTTGCAAGCCTCATCCTGGCCAACAAAAAGCCGCTGACCGCATTCTTGCTCTTTTGTATTTTTCTCATCAAAGACTCTATCAAGGAGCAGCAAGCAATGATCTGTATAACGACAATGCTGCCATCCAAGATGTCTATTCTATCCGTTGTGCTCCTCAGCTTGTAGGCGTGCTCTATGACACTCTTAGTTGGACAAAGATGCAAATTGAGATTGAAGCTAATTCAATCAACGACAACCCAGTTTTTATTGATCAAGACGAACTTATTTTAAACGGCGGCAACTTTTTTGGTGGCCATATGGCTTTAGCAGCTGATGCCTTAAAAATCGCTGTAGCTAATACCATAAATCTTATGGATAGACAACTGGCGCTCATCTTAGAGCCAAAAAACACTCCTTTTTTGAGCGAAAATCTGCGCTTTCCAAGCGGCGATGAAGATTTTCTACGCCATGGATTTAAAGCTATGCAGATCACTATGTCAGCACTTGCAGCAGAAATTGCCAAGAAGGCTCAGCCAATGGCAACCTTTTCTCGCCCAACAGAGTCCTCAAACCAAGATGTTGTGAGTATGGGTACCACTGCAGCTGTTGATCTTGATGAAATTCTCGGTTTATCAGAGTTAGCTTGCTCTATTATGGTGATGGCGATTTGTCAAAGTTTCTATGTCTTAAAAGAGCGTGGATTTCATGCCGCACTCAATAAAAAAGCAGAAGAGCTTTTAGCCAGCTGGCAGTCACAATTTGCTCCAGTCATAGATGACCGAGCTATGGATCAAGAAATTGAAACCATGCGAAATTTTTTATTTGCCACTTACCAATACCGTTAAAGGATAAAAGTTGACCTTTAGTGCCAAATGCGAACTGTCTATTCCTTTTCATGACGTGGATATCATGCACATCGCTTGGCATGGACACTATCTAAAGTACTTTGAGCTAGCTCGTACAGCACTTATGCAAAGCCTAAATCTTGATTGGCCCTATCTAAAAGATATAGGTGTTGCTATGCCTATCACTTCTTTTGAACAGAAATTTAAGAAGGCTCTTCGTTACAATGATCACGTTACCGTCCATGCCAAGATTTTAGAGTGGCAATACCCTTCATTAGAAGTGCACTACTGCATTACAGATATTTTAGGAAAAAAAATTTATGCCTCAGGAAAAAGTCGGCAGATCTATTTTGATGTCGAGAAAAGCGAGATTTTTTATGAAGTCCCAAATCATCTGCTTGCTAGGTTTAGCCACTTTGCTATGGACAAGCAAGATCCTAGCAAGCACAGCAGTTGCTTCGGTTAAAGAAGCGCCAAAAATCACCATGTATAAAAAAGAGCAGATTATTGCCTATTACCAAAATCTAAACCAATTTCAAACAGAAATAGAACAAGAAAGATTTTCCCCGCATTTTGAGGGATCAGTAAAATCAACTCTTCGCCTTAGCTGGCACGATCCAAAACTCATCTTTGAAATCTTATCTCCTATCACCCTAAAGGTGACCGCTACTAACGACATTATAACTGTCGAAAATAAAGGCCACTCTGAACAGGTAAGCGACCGTTTAATTGCTGGCCTAAAAGCAATTACCCGCTTTATTCGTAATCTTATCCGCGGAGATAGCAAAGCTTTAAGCAAAGACTTTATGATTAGTTTTGACAAAAACGAGCTCACGGCTACTGCCAAAAAGCAAGGCGCACTAGCATTTATTGGCAAAATAAAGGTGCTTTTTGGACAAGAAATGGCTATCGAGAGAATCATCTTAGAAACAGGAGATGAAAAAAGCATTCTAAAAGTAACATCCTTCACCACGCCTAAAGCTTCTCCAAGCATGAGCCCTACCCCCCAGCATATGGAGCCAAAAAAGCCTTGACGAAATATTTCGTGACATTGAGATCGGAAGAGCACACGTCTGAACTCCAGTCACATCACGTTATCTCGTA
>CALBMD010000449.1 GCA_937896265.1 uncultured Pseudomonadota bacterium | reverse complement strand
CCATTGATCACTAAAAACCGATACTCCTTTCCTTCAATAAAATTTTCGACCACTACTTCATCATTAAAAGAAAAAGCATGATCTAAAGCTAAGCTGAATTCAGCTTGCGAGAAAGGGTCAGCAAAACCAATACCATCGCCATAGTTAGAAAAGTTGGGCTTAACTACCACTTTGCGGTTTTGGAAAAACTCATAATCACTTCTAGCCACCTCTTTGCTGCTATATAGGCGCCCCTGCGGCACAGCAATACCTGCATCATGCAAAACTTTCTTGGTGACCTCTTTGTTTTCCATCAGACAGTAAGATATTAAACTGTCTCGTGAAGTTTTAGTCGCCTGCTTCACATACTCGATCTTACGCCCAGAACTCAATCGGATAAAATTATCTTTGCGATCAAGAATATCAACTTGAACACCACGTTCTATTGCTTCACGTATGACAAGCTGCGTTGAAAGCTCCATGTCACCGTAACCGGCAAATTCAAAATCCTCAGCAATTTCCATCTTTTCAAGGGTAACAAGAGAGTCTTTAGCAAGATCGCTAAATTCTTTTTCTTTTGCCAGCGGTAGCTGATAAGAAGCATAAGATGTTTTATGCTCCTGAGCTAATTCAAAAGCAAGCTTATGAAAAGGCTTTTTACCCTGCCGCATTTGCTGAATAATACGAAAAGATGGCAGCTTCTTATGATCTCCAAGACGGGCCCAAGCTCTCTGCCATGCTGGCACAAAACGAGTTTCACCATCAGCATCAAGAAGTTCTGCTAACTCTTTTAGTTCAAGCAAAATATCTTTTGCCAGGCTCGTTAAGCTTCGCGGCTTCGTGCGGCAACAGCGCAATTTAAGTTTAGGATCACGCCCATGCAAAGCCACCTTGTTTTGATTCTCAGTAATGACCTGCTGCTCTTTGGAGGTTAGCTCAGGCGACTCCTTAAATAAGCAATAGATAAGAAATAAATTGAGAAAATGCAGCTGCTCAAGCTCAACACCTTCAGCAATAAAAGGATTAAGATCAACCGTCCGAACTTCTACATAGTGAACGCCATTTTTCTCCAAAGCATCGACAGGTCTGAGACCATCGACTAATTTCGGTTTTAAGCGGATACGAGAGTAAAGTTCTGCTTCTTGCTGTAGGTAATTGACGTTCATTTGGCGGCGCTGTTTTTTAACAAACAGACCGATTTTCTCCCACCTTGGGCAAGGTGTTGTTAAACCTCGCCGCAGATCACGCGTGTATTCCTGCAAGCTATTATAAGAGACAGCAACTTGTGCCTGCACCTTACTATAATAACCCCAATTGCTCATCCGAATCGAGGTACCGAAACTTGCGTGAATGCTATGAGCATCAAATGTTTTCAACCCTTGCGCAGTGGTTTTAACATAACTTTTGTGAGCGGCAGGCGACGCACCAAATAGATAGGTATTAAGCCATCCCCACCTAAAAAAATTACGACAAAGATGAAGGTAGCTAGAATTAATTAATTCTTGATGAGACATCTTGATTTTGAAACGATCTTTTAGATGAGTAAAAAGCTCATCAGCAAAAGAAAAATTATAATGAATCCCTGATAGAGTCTGCATATGCCGCCCATAGCGGTGGGAAAGACCTTGCCGATAAAGAGTCTTTTCTTTCCCCTTTGCTGTCGTGCCAAAATTGGCTAGAGGAATCTGGCGATCTGGGGGCAAAGGACAAGGCGTGCTAAAAGGCCAAAGATATTCACCATCAAGATTAGTAAAGGCAAAACTATGAATCTCTTTTAATGAGTCCAAAGCTTTTGCTGCAGTATCAAAATGAGGTGTGATGAATTCAAGCTGAGATTCACAAAAATCAGTACTAATATAAGGATGAAGAAGCTTAGCACCAAAAGCCTTAGGATGCGGCTCCTGGCTGAGATAGCCCTTGCCATTTACTCGTAAACATTCTCTCTCTAAACCATGATTTGATTTTTTAAGAAGAGCCCGAGCAGCGGGCTCTTTGAAATGAGCTTTAATTGCGGTATAAGTCCAATGCACAAACAACCCTTTTTCCTAAAGACTTCCCGCTTTTAAAAATGCGTCTTGCCTCCCAAGTATTTACGCAAGCAAGCGGGAATCTTTACCCTACCATCTTTTGTCTGGAAATTCTCTAAAATCGCGAGAATAACACGAGGTGTAGCAATTGCTGTATTGTTTAAAGTATAAACAAGTCGCTTATTCTTATTCTCATCTTTGTATTTAATATTAAGTCGCCGTGCTTGAAAATCATAAAAAGAAGAGCAGCTGTGGGTTTCACCATAACCATTACGGGATGGCATCCAGGTTTCAATGTCATGCTTGCGCACCTGCCCTTGGCCTAAATCTCCTTTACAGACATAAACCACACGGTAAGGAAGAGTTAACTCCTGCAACACTTCCTCAGCAATAGAACAAAGTTCATCATGCATACGGTTTGTTGTTTCAATATCAGCAGGCGCCATGATCACCATTTCAATTTTTTGAAATTGATGCACCCGATATAAGCCACGCGTATCACGGCCATAAGTTCCCGCTTCGCGTCGAAAGCAAGAAGTCTGAGCCATTAATCTTAAAGGCAGTTCTTTTTGCTCAAAGACAGCGTTCTCAAACATAGAGCAAAGGGATACTTCTGAGGTGCCAACAAGTGCCAACTTATCTTTTTCAACACAATAAGCTTGATCACGCCCAAGAGGAAAATAGCCTGTGCCTTCCATAGCCTTTTCTAAGACCAAAACAGGGACCGCCATAGGGGTGAAACCCTTTTCAAGCAATTTATCGTAGACGAAATTAAGCAAAGCTCTTTCAAGAAGAGCCCCATCACCGGTTAGAATATAAGAACGAGTGCCAGAGATTTTCACACCGCGCTCAAAATCAATCATCTTGAGCTTTTCGCCTAATTCGATATGATCTCGAATAGGAAAGTCAAATTTTGGAATATCACCAAAGCGCTTTACTTCAACGTTATCTTGATCTGACGTACCTGTTGGTACATCGTCTCTTGCTGGTTGAGCCACTCTAAGCAAGAGTTCATGCAATTGATCTTTTTTTTCTTTGATAAAGTTGATTCTACTTTCCATTTTATCTTTAAGGCCAAGAACTGTTTCTTTAAGAGCCTCACGTTCAGCACCAGAATGTTGAGGAATTTCCTTGGAAATACGATTTCGCTCTGCCTGCCAACCCTCAAGCTCAGCTGAAAGCGGTCTAATTTCATTATCAAGCGCTAGTATTTGATTGATATCGACAAAGAACTTTTTCTCGTTGGTACCTTTTTGTACCAAATCCGCATTTTCTCGGATGAAATTGATATCTAGCATGGAAGACCTCATTTTGTTGCTGCAGCTTTTATACCACTTTGTTTCACGAGCCGACATAGATTTTTAATGGGGGGATAAAAGCATCAAGAAAGCCTCTTGAGCTTGAGAAGGGAGTCAATATCGATACGTAGCAAGGTCACTAAATTTAAAGTTTAGTCGCAAATAGCTTCGACTACCTTAATCTACCCCAGGCTTATTGGCGCAATAAAGAATAAGAGATAATCCACCACCAACAAACCCACCACTAACAATACCAATAGCTGAGCCAGCAATTACAGATGGAATCACGACCATCTCAGCAATAATAAAATTAGAGAAAAAAGCAAAAATCATTAGCTGTGAGTTTAGGGATAAAAAAAGGGGAGAATAATAAAATGAATATTCAGCAATGATACAAGTTACAAAAGCACCTATGAGCCCAGTGTTTACAGCACAGTACTCAATGTTTTCGCAACCTTCTTTTCTGAGGTCTTTTACCTGAAAATTAAATCCACCATTTAGCTTCCAAGGCTCTGTAAAATCAACTTGTTGCTCACACAAAAAACTAGCAGAATACTTTATTTGACACTCTGGGCATTTAATTTGCCAAACAGCTTGGTTGACTACCTGTTGCAGGCATCCTTTATGAATCTTATGCCCACATCCAGCTTCTAGGCAGCCATCATTCTTTCCTACTGAGCATTTCTTATATACGCAACCTTCTGCATCATGTTTATAAGCACCGCCTGCTGGCCGTCGTAGATTGATTACTTGTTGCAGGCATGAATCGTAGTTTTTTCTATAGTTAGTTACTTTGCTATCATCAGCAGCTTCTAATATTTCAAAGCCACTAGTTGGGTCAGTTGGGTCGGTTGGGTTAGAAGGCATTACCCACTCATCATCTTCTAGAGAGCCATCACTTGCAATACTGTTTACTGAGATAGTTAGAACAAAAATAAAGAAAGCGATGACCGGAACATTTTTCATGACAACCCCTTATTTACTTACCCGGCACAAACCTAACTTAGCTGCTGAAAAAGTCAACAAAGAACTAGCACTCTAGCTCAAACCATCATCGCCACTCCTTTATCGTTATTTCCAACCATGCTTGAATATGTATGACTCAAGTGAACTATTGCTGTTATTCAGTAGTTGCTGATAAATTTCTTGTCATTTCTTCAACAGGAAGTAGTTGGCCAAGTTCTGCGCTCCTAGCCCTATGAGAAAGTATCGACAGATTATTGATAAAGAGTCCACACACACTGACCTTTTACTTCTCATAACAATCAACTCAATCGCTCATTTTTGCGCGGCTTGCCATCGTTTCGCGCTAATGTTACAGTGAGGCCATGAATGAACACGAATTTTTTTTAATTGTCGCTCCAGGCTTAACCGATTTAGCTGCACTTGAACTAGAAGAAAAATGGACTGCCATTTTCACCTTGGCTAAACGCATAGCTCCTGATCTTACGGAAACTTCGCTACAATACACTAAAACAGCTGAGGGGATTACCTTAGAGAAGGTACCACTGCTAGCTGGCGTTTTGTTGAACACCTACCTCAAAACCCCCACTCGTATTCTTTTGCGCTTAGGGTCTTTTCGTTGTCGCGATTTTCCCAAACTCTACAATAAATGTAAGAAGATGAATTTAGGACAATGGTTACCACCAGGGCCTATTCGGATAAAAGCCTCAGCCTCAAAATCACGTTTAATGATGCTCAAACGCATTGAAGATACAGTACTAAAAGCCTGTAGCAGAAAAGCAGGGGAGAGCGAAGATGCTATGCTTTGGGTACGCTTTCAAGATGATACCTGCACTATTAGCGTCGATACTTCTGGAGAAGCTCTCTATAAGAGAACTTCTGAGAAGAAAGTAGGTCAGGCCCCTCTGCGTGAGACTATTGCTGCGGCACTATTTTATAAACTTCATCTCCTGGCTAAAGAAGATAGCCATGTCTTCATCGACCCTATGCTAGGTTCAGGTACTTCACTGAGCGAAGCGCTGAATTTCTGGCGCACGCATAAAAGAGAGCGCTATGCTTTCTTAAGCTTTGAGGCGCTGCAAAAGTTCTCAATAGACAGTCGTTTGTTTTATAATCAAGAAATGGCCAAAAACCCTTTTGATCATCTGGTTGGCTACGATCAAAATGATGCCGCTCTAACTTGGGCAAAAGAAAATATCAAATCCCAAACAGTGGTTCTTAAAAAACGTGATGTATTAGGTTCCAATACAAACTTATCTGATGTGCCTCAGGCTGGAGTCCTTTTTGCCAATCCACCCTACGGCAAGCGTCTAAAACTGCCTGTTGCTCCTAAAATCTATTTCCAGTCACTTTGGGAAGCAATTGCCAGAGATTTTTCCCCAAACATTGCTGGTTTGATACTTCCTCGCGAAAATTGCAAATCTATTGAAGTTCAGCATCCTTACAAACAAGCTGCAGTACTCCACTTTATGAACGGTGGCCTGAAAGTCTCTTTCGTTATCTATAGAAAAGCCTCACAAATCCGATAACTCATTCGGAGGTTAAAATGCAGGTTCTTAGCCATTTTTCTCTTATCTTGGCGCTCTTAGCTTCAAGCTGCCTCACAACTCGTGAGGTTGAAAAGAAAGAGCAAAATAACCAGCAATCCTCTGAATTAAAAGAACAACTGGATTTTGAAACTGCTGCCCTTGCGCTAATCAATGAACAAAAAACTGACCCTGCAGACCTATGGGTTAAAAACCTAACTGTAACGACAACAATGATTTCTAAGACGCCACATGGGTGGGTGTCATTTCAACTAGACCCTAGAGCTGATCATATTGAGACTCTAGATTGCCCTTACGACGATAAAACTAAGGAGGTAATGCCTACTTGCCGAACGAGCACTAAACTTGTTGAAAACTACCTTCTAACAGGGCTTAAGCCCGGCCTTTATTCGATCAAGGTGCGAGCATGCGTAGCCATTGCTAAGTCAAAAACAACAGCTAACTGCAGTCCCTATACATCAGCTATTTATCAACAAAACCCAAATGTTGAAGAAGAAATTGCCGCTAAAACAGCGGAGCTTGATGAAATCAATCAAAAACTTATTGCTATGGGCCAACCCCTCTATAAAGACATGCTAGTAGTTCAAAAAAACCTTCCCAGTTGTCAGGATCAACAGGTCAATAAGCTTATAACCAAACAAATTGCTGATAAATATGTGGCTTTAGGGCCTGCCTATATTGGTGCAGGCTTAACCAATCCCAACGCCCGCATTGTAATAGATGAAAGCAGCAATATTTCAGTGGTCTTTCCTGCGAATCTAGAAGATAAGAATCAGAATAATTCAGATACCAAACGCTCAAACAGCAACCCCTCCCTAGGTAATGAGGAACAACTAGCCCTAGGGGTCATAGCCATTGCAGGCGGTCTTATGCTCACTAAGTACTTGGCTCGTTCTTTTATTTCTTTCCAAATTAATTATGTTTGGAAACGCACTGAGAAACTGGTGAAAGACAATGATAAATTTAAAAGGTTTCAAGACAGGTTTGAAAAACTTCAGAAATGGGGTGGAAAAGGGATTGTGTTGGGAGTTGTTGCAGGAAACCTTACCTTAATTGGCTTTGCTATTGCAGACCCTCAGGGAACAAAAAAATTCCTTTTTGGCCTTACTGATGGGGGGCCATGTACAGAAACAGCTGGAGCCTTAGCAAATATCGTATCTATTGGCCGCCAAGCTGAAGAGTTACAGAAAGAAATGCAAATTAAGCAAAATCAATTAAACCTCTTACTAGCGCCTCAAGGGTTGAAATAACTCACTTATTAAAGAAGGATTGAGAACCTTGCGTTGGCTGCCCAGTTTTCTTGGGAGGAACCATCTGCATGCGAAGCTTTTTTCCTCTCAAACCCTCTTCCTTGCTGGTATTAAAAGCCTCTGATATATTGCCAAGCGAAAATGAATTGTGTATTTTAGCCTTCCACAAATTCTGGACCATCAATGCAAAAAACAGCCTTAGAAAAATTAGGTTTAGGGGTTAAACCTGCCCTTTTAGCACCTCTTGCTGGTGTATCTGACCATCCGTTTCGCCGTATCTGCGCGCAAAAAGGCGCTGCTTTAACCTATGTCGAAATGATTTCAGCAACAGCTCTTGTGCATCAATCTGTCAAAACCCTTGAAATGCTAGATCGCCACCCTAGTGAGGACATCTTAGGAGTACAAATTACCTCTAAGTCCCCAGAAGAAATGGGACAAGCTGTAGCCATTTTAGACAAGATGAACTTTGAGACCATAGACATCAACATGGGTTGCCCCGTTAAAAAGGTTGTCAAATCTGGCTGTGGTAGCGCTATCTTACGAGAACCTCAGCGAGTTTATGACACCGTAAAAGCTGCCTGCCAAAATACCCAAAAGCCAGTTTCAGCAAAAATTCGGCTAGGATGGGATCATCAAAGCCTCAATTATTTAGAGGTCTGCGATGCTATTGGCAAAGCAGGCGCACAGTGGATCACTGTCCATGGTCGCACCAGAAGTGATAGTTATGCCGACCCTGTCGATTTAGATAAGATTGGCGAAATCAAAACCAAAATAAACCTGCCCATTATCGCCAATGGCAATATTTTTTCCTTTCAAGATTATCAGGATGTTCTACGCCGCACTGGTGTTGATGGCGTAATGATATCGCGAGGCGCCTTAGGTAACCCATGGCTTTTTCAAGAGATATGCCAAGCTAGGGCCAGCAATCTTAGCCTTGCTGATTGGCTAAATACTATTTTCCAACATTTAGCTTGGCAATTAGAGGCTTACGGCAACAGCCCACGAGCTAAGGTTTGCATGCGAAAACACTATGTTTGGTACGCTAAGGGGTGGCCAAGCGCCCGATTATTACGTGAAAATCTTAGCAAAGGCCACGGCGAAGACCAAGTACAAGAGCTGTTACAAGCCTTTGTTCAAGAAACAGCACAGGCACTTGGGAAAGATATCAAAAACGTCTTCCGCAGCGAAGACCACGGCTTAACTGGACAAAATCGATTTCTATGGGACCCAAAATGGGACATGGATAGGCAGTTTGATAGCTCAGGCAATGCCGAATATGCCTAATTTCTTGACAAACAGGGTGAAATTGATGAGGATGATGACCAGCTTCACCGGACATCCCGGGTTTATTTAACTCATGTAGAGGAACGTATGCGAACAAACAAAACGCTTGCTGCCTTATTAGGTAGCGCAACTTTAGTTATGAGCGGCTACGCTTTAGCAGACAGTATTTCTAGCTCTGAGATAGCCCCAATTCACAAAGTCCTTCCAGAGGCTTATGGTGACATTCAATTTCGCCACAAGCTTAAAAACAAAGCTGACAACCGCACTGAAGCTAGCGCTGATTCTGTAATCACTGCTGGCTCGATGTTTTTTAAAGGTGACTTGCGTGTCGAAGGTACGACAGGCGTTAAGCACCATACAGATACCGACACTGTTGAGCAAAAAAGCACTGACTTAGAAATCTATGCTCGCGCTCTTGGTAACGACACAGCATCTCTGCAATTTTTCAACGAAAACACCTTTTTCAAAAACAAAGATCGTCGCTCTGAGCGCGAAAGCCAAATTGGTATTTTCGTGCCAGTAGAAGTTGTGCAATCAACTTCTTTGGGTACAGTTACTCTAGGCGGTGGTTTAAAAGCCGGTGCTTTGCTCTATAGCCAAGCACAACAAACTAACGTTGGCAATACCGACGCTATGGATTCTGAAGATCGTGATCTCTTAAGCCTCACTGATTCTGGCGAACGCGCCACTGAGCAACGTAGCTTGACTTCAAAGCAACAAGCTTACGGCGAAGTAAAATTCCAACCAAACAGTGCAGCTGGCTTGTCTCTACAACTTAAAGTAGCAAGAAAGAACACCTCAACCCCAATTCACAAATATGATGCGAAAAAAGATCAAATCGTTGTGAAAGAAGGTCAAAACGGCATGGCTGCTTATAACAATAACATGTCTACTGTCAGCCGCATCCGTGTAAAGTATGACGTTACTCAAAATCTTTTTGTACAAAACGATTTGTTAGTCTACTCTGCTCGTGACAAAGATAACCGCTATACCTACACCAACGTTCTTGGCTTAGGCGCAAAATTGTTCTAAACTCTGGTCATGCTGCATGACCACGAATCACCCCAAGCTGGGTTATCCCTTTTTCCTGAAGATGAGCCTCTCCTGCCGTTACTGGCAAGAGAGATCATTGCCAAACACAAGCACAATCTCGAAAAGCTGCTAATTATCCTGCCAACGCAAAGACTAGCGACAATACTACTTGCTATGTTAGCAAAAGAAATCGGCTCCTTTGTTCCCCCTAAAATCTTAACGCTCGAGCAATTCATCCAAAGCCATATAAAACCGGAACTGAAAGCAACCTCGCCCATGACCCAAGAGTTGCTTCTGTCACAGCTACTGCTGCAAAACAGCTATAGCCATTTACGCGTAGGTCATGAGCATGAGCTCAATCAGTTTTTTAATGACCTCACTGAGATGAATCTTTTGGATCAAGCACATGAAAAGATGCAGGCTATTTTGGCTGACGATTTTCATAAATCAAACGAGCATCTTCAATCTCTATCTACGCGAGTAAGCGAGATCTTTCAGCTTAAAGATCAGTATCTGGAGGTTCTTGCCTCTAAGGGCAGGCAAAGCCGCTGTTCGCTTGAGGCACAAACAGCAGCTGACTTGCTTGACTCACCGAGCTTAATAGCCGGGCATGCATGGGTCTATGTAGCCTGTTTTACCACCATAAAAGAATATTTCAAACCGCTGCTTAAAGAACTTGCTGAGCGAGATCATGTGAGCATTTGGCTCAGTGCAAAACCACATCTTTTGTCTGAGCTCAACCCCCTAGGGGAACTAGCAGATGCCATAGGTCTTAGTCAAATTGCACCTAAAACAGGACCTAAACCTAAGCGGCAAATTCAGATCTGGCACGCTGAAAGCATTCTAGCGGAGGTGCTTCTTAGCCTTGAGCTTGCCAAGAAGGCTATGGCTGCTGGCATACCAGCCTCTCAGATCGTTATCCTGCTCACCTCTGAGCAGACCTATGGTAGGCTTTTAAAAACTTTAGTGGCAAAAACCTCGCTACAAGCCAACCTTGCTGTTAGTACTTCTTTGAAGCACGCAAGCCTTGGTGCTTTTCTTGAAATGCTGGCTGAACGCTTATGTGGCAATAGCAGCCTGGAGCTTTTGACTGCGATTTTTACTCATCCTTTTGGCGTTAGTCTTTGCCGAAGCTTAGCGCCACAAGATAGCACTATCGAAACAACTTGGATTGCAAGCGCCCTTGCTCAAGAAAATACAGAGCATCCAGCGCTTCAATCAATGATTAATTTGTTCGAAGAGGCCAAGGCAACTTTTCATTATTTAGAAAAGCCTCTTAGAGATTGGCTTAACGACTATACAGCCCTCATCGAAAAATTTTTGGTGCCTATGCGCCAAAAAGAATTAGATGCGAGTTTAACTTCAGCATTAGAAGCCTTTGACAAGTTAGCTGAAACCTTTACGGAACTTGCTGCCTTAAGCAATGCAAGTATGACTTTCAAACACTTTGTTGATCTGTTCCATGGCCAGTTTTCAGCTATGGAGACTCGCAATATCGGCTATCCTCTAAAAGGTATTCAGGTACTTACCCTTATTGAATCGCGCTATGTTCCTTTTGAAGTAGCTATTGTCCTTGGTTGTATTGAAGGCTGTTTTCCCAAGGCTATGCCCAAAGACCACCTTATCGATAATTGGTTCAAACAGGAGCTTGGCCTCCCCGCTTGGCAATATGTGGAAGCACTAGAAGACACCACTTTTCATTTACTAAAGCAAAACTGCAAGAACCTGTTTCTTTGCTACCCCAAGGAAGCTGGTAAGACAGCTGCTGTTCGCTCACGTTTTATCGAGCGCCTGCTAGCAGAAAGAGCTGACTTAAAAGACTGCTCTGGCATGCCCCTCATTGATGCTACCGCCTTAGAGCGGCAAGAGAGAAAACTAGCTCAAGACGGCTTTCCTCACTGGCGAAAGCAGGCAGGAGGATACACCTCTCCTCGCAAACCGATTTTAAGCGAGTTTTCTGCCAGCAGTTTGCAGATGCTACTTCATTGTCCTTATCAATTTTTGCTCTATAGTCTAAAAGTAAAAACAAATCAGCGTTCCAATTTTGAAAAAGAAATTGCTGAAGGCATTGCCTTGCATGCTGTTCTAGAGGGATTTTTTACTGGCAAAGTGAAAGGCAAGAAAATTCTTGCACCCATTCCTAACCAAATAGATAAGAAAAAATTTCGGCCATACGCCCAAAAGCGCCTTGTATTCTTATCGCAAAAGATTGTGCCAAATTGGCATGACTCAAGTTTAGGAAGACACTTGGAGCTTTTCTCTTATCCACGATTTATAGATCATTTAGAAACCATTTGGCCAGAAACACCTGATAAGACAGCATGGCAACTACCTAAAAAAATCAGCAAAGAGCTAGCCTTTGGTCTTAAAGAGCAAAGCCAGATCGAAATTGAGTTAAAACGAGCTACACCTACAAAAGTTGCTTTCAAAGGTGTTATTGATAGAGTCGATGAGTGGGACACTGGCTATCTGTTGACAGATTATAAACGAAAAAACATCCCAAAGGGCAAAGATTTAGCACAAGGTCTTTACCCCCAACTCATTGTTTACGCACTGTCCCTCGAGAATTTCCCTGAAGGTGCTCGTTCGATGGATGAAGGGATTGTTGGCTACTACAGCATCCTAGATGGCACTTGGCAAACCCAAGGTGCCGGTCAAAAAGCACGCCAATGGTCAGTGGGAACCCAAATAGTACAAAAAAACACTCGCCCCTTGCGAGAGCTTTGGAATAATTTGGAAAAAGCCTGGACAAGACGCCTTGATCTTTTAGAAGACGAAAGCCAAAACTTTATTCCAGAAGTCGGTGAAGCTTGCACCTTTTGCGCTTATAGCGGTATCTGCCGCAAAGAAGATCCTGTTTTTCGTGAGCCCTATACCCAAAGAGATCAGCATGGAGCCAGCTAACCCTTATATCAGTGTCCTTGTACCAGCGTCTGCAGGCAGCGGCAAAACTTATCAACTCAGCCGGAGGTTTATTAACCTCGTTGCTGCTGGTGCTAGACCTCAAGATATTTTGACGCTAACTTTTACTGTCAAAGCTGCTAACGAGATGCGATCTCGTATCATTGCAGAAGCCACACGCCTTCTTGTTGACAAAAAAAGACAGGAAGAACTCACTGCCGAAATCGACAACTTTCATACAGAAGCTCGCTCACGCTACGAAAAACTAAATTTTCGCTTGCAAAAACCTCGCTCAAGTCAAGCTACAGCTAAAGCAATCTTGTCGGCAACTCAGTCGCTACAAATTACCACAATCGACGCTATCTTTTTTGATTGGGTAAGAAAATTTCCCTTCGAAGCTCAAGAAAAGGATGCTAGTTCTGTTATCTTTCAGCCAGTACTAGAGCTATCTGAACCAACGCAAAAAAAAGCTCTCGATCAACAAGCCTGGGAAAGGCTCTTTGGACAACAAGAAAGCGTCGAGCTTATCCACGCCCTATGGCCTAAAATTCAGACTCATGAAGAACGCGGTATTTTAGGCGTTGCCAATAAAGTAATTGAACTTGGACGATTGGATTCTTTCTTATGGAGTTTTTCTAAGACAAGCAAAGCTTTAAGACAGCATCCTTTGCCTCATCTCGCTGCTGGTATCCGCTCTCTCAGTGATGCTCTGCTTGCTTGTAGTCAGCATCTAAGACTTATTGCAACAGGTACCACATATGAGGCTGACTACATGCCAGCCATCGCTCGTGGTGACTTTCATACCCTAACTCGACTTCGGCTTTTAACCAAAAGTGGTCGCGTAAGCAAAGCTATCATCAAAGGCAAAAAAAGAGAGATTTTAGCGGAAGCAATTGAAGCAGTCGATTCTACTCTAGCCTCTTGGATAAACTACGGCAAACTAAACCGCCTTAATACTATTGGTGAGGCGTTCTATAGCCTCTATCAACACTGGCAAAAAGCTCGCAGTCATCTTAAGAATAAACTAGGCGTCCTTGAATTTACAGATCTTGCCAAAGGTTCCTATCAAATATTTCATGGTGAAAACGGCACAGGTGCTAGCTGGCTTTTGCAAAAATCAGTGCACCATCTTTTAATTGACGAGTTTCAAGATACAAGCTTTTTGCAATGGAGCATTTTTCGTAAAATTTCAGAAGAAATTTTAGCTTCAAATGGTATTCTTGATGGCAGACGCGGCTCGCCTGCTACTTTATTTATAGTTGGGGATGTAAAGCAATCTATCTACGGCTTTCGCGAAGCCGACCCTAGTGTTTTAAACCATGCCTCAGATTTTTTAACCCAATTTGGTCAAAGCATCAGTCCCATGAACAAGAGCTACCGCTCCTGTCGCCTGCTCCTTCATCTTATCAACGGTGTCTTTCCAAAAATTATGCCCGGATTTCCAGAACATGCACCAGCTCAAGATACGGATGGCCAGGACGTTATCCCCGACTGTGGTCAAATTATTTGGCTGCCAAAAGCCATCGATAATCACCTTGATCCCATCTTGGTTGAAGCCAGACAGGTAGCATCAGAGTTAGCATCCATTCTGCAACGCCCTCATAACTATCCTGTGTTTGACTCACAAACTAAAACCTTTAGACCACTTACAGCTAAGGATTGTTGCCTACTTTACCGCAGCTCAATTCACGCTGACGCTTTTGAAGCTGCTCTCAGGCAAGTTGGTTTAGCTTGTCGCCGTGAAGAGCAGCGAGGGTATTTTTCGCGGCCAGAAATTCATGACGCCCTAGCTTTTTTGCGCTTTTTAGCTCAACCCACAGATGTTTTGTGCCTTCTTGGTATACTTAGAAGCCCTCTTTATGCCCTCTCCGATGCAGATTTGCTTGCTCTTATTCCAGCAAATGGTACAGAGCCAACTGTAACAGCTATCATAGCAATGCTTTATGAACCTACCCGACTTAGCTTGCTAAATTTTATTGAAAAGGCTCAAGAACAATCCATACACCAACTCTTATTTGACATTCTAACTCAAAGACGCGCCTTTAGCGCTTATCTCGATGCCTTTGGTGAACAAGAAGGGCGTCTTGCTCAAAAAAACTTAGAAAAGCTAGTTGAGATTATTTTACATCTAGAAGATGACGGTTATGTAAGTTTGTCTCATGTCTTAAACCGATTGGAAACGCTTGCCACTGAAGATACGCTAGGGAGCGCCTTAACAGACTCTCAGCTTATTACGCTCATGACGATCCACAAAGCCAAAGGCCTAGAATTTCCGCTTGTTGTCATCATCGATGCTGCTAGTTCTTGGTACCAGTTAGATCGCTTTTGGGCCAAAAGCACCTCGGGGTTAAACGCTGGCTTATTTTATTTGGGTCCCAAGCAGGGTTGGCCTGAGGATGATTTTCCCTTTGAAGCGTTGATTGGCCAAGCAAATAACTATCTACAATCAGAAGCAAATCGCTTGCTTTATGTCGCTATGACGCGAGCTAGTCAATATCTAATCATTAGCGGCCGTGAGGGTAAAGACTCAAAACAAAACTTTCACTCTCTTATTGAAGAAACGCTTGTTTCCCTTGGAGCTTTTTATGATAAGAGCTCTCGTTTAGTTGTAGAAAGAGGATTAAAGCCTGTATCTTTAGAGTCTTCTGTCAATAAAGTAGAAAGCACTGATGTCTTCTTTTTACCAGTGTCAAACTGGGATTTGCCTGTAGAGATCGATATTATACAACCTGGCCGCGCTGAAGAAGAAAAAACAAATTCCACTTTTGAGATTGAAAAACGCTCACCCAGACTCGCTAAGGCATTAGGCATTTTTATCCATAAAGTTTTTGAAGAATTTTGGCGAGATCGAACAAAAAGCATAGATCGCCAAAAACTTTGGCAATCTATGGTCTATGAGCCACTTTTTTTCTTGGAACACAGCTTCGATAAAGCTAAATGGCAGGCCCTAGAAAAGGAAATTTTTGAGCAAATCGATGCCAACATTCAATCACCATCCTGGCAACGCTGGCTCAAAGAAGCAGATGCTATTATTCCAGAACTTCCTCTTATCCATCTAGATGGTGGCAAGCTTGTGCGGGGGCAAGTTGACTTATTTTTAAGAATGGACCAAGAAGTTTTGATAGTTGACTACAAAACTCAAAAATTTTCACTAAATTCAAACCAAATGATGCCCTCTGCTTCCTACTGCCAAGAAATGGGATATACCCGCCAACTCGGCCTTTATGCACGTGCTATCCGGGCACAATTGCCAATGTGCCAAATTCACCAAGCGGTATGCTTTAGCTCTCTTGCCCATCTGGTCTACCTCTAGAGGAAATCTAAACCTCGACTGACTTTGCACCGATCTTTAAGGCAAGAAACAAACCCCCAAGGAGAAATCTTGCTTACCACAAGGATACTAAAAGAAAACGAAGTTAATAATTATAAGGCTCTTTTACACGACATATATAGCGGACTAAACTGGGAGCCTCCAAAGAAAAACCCCTCCAACTGGCGTATCGTTAATGAGGGTGGCCGTAATATCTATCATGACAACTATGATCAAGTTGCGACTTTCTTTGGCATATTTGCTGATAGTAAGCTTATTGGTGGCTGCCGAATACTTGAACCTTTGCATGATAAATTAGAGTTTGAACTCTATTACCAGATCCCCGACCGATTTATTCTACAAAACAGAATTGAGGCAAATCGCTTCTCTCTACTTCCAGATTATTTAAATTCACCTGCAGCTTTGGTTCTTTGGATAAAAGTACTCGACCACTTGCTTGAGCGCCCAGCACCGCCTCGCATCTTTCTACCGGTCTTCAGTCAAGAAATGATAAAGCTATGTAGTATTCTTGGTTTCCAGTTTGTTGATCGCTCCTCTTTCTTCAAATATTTTCCAAGCGATCCCAACAATTGCCAACTCTTATTTCTTGATACAAATAACCGCGAAAAAGTCCAGGAGATTATCAATCGATGCCACTTGCTCGTTTCTTAATCCTAGTTTTCCTTTTTTTAATTGCGACAACAGCTCATGCTGACTCAGCCTCTTTTACTCGCTTTCTCACAGATTGGAATATCAAACTAGGCGCAAAAGAATACAAAAACGCCATTTTTAACCTTGTATGGCCAAATACAGGAAAAGAAGAGCAAGCATGGTATCAAAGCAGTTTCAACATAGATGATCCGCAGATCAGCTTGAGCCTGATGATACCTCCATCCTGGCTAAGCTATAGAGTCTATCTTAATAACATTCTTATTATCCAAGAGGGTAAACCAGGTAAATTCCCTGGCAACATTTATGAAACCAAGATTAGCCGAATTCCTATAAACGTCATGAAAAAAGGTGAAAATACGCTTGCTATTGAAACAATTGGTCTTAGTACCATTGCAGGTTTTCGTGGCGATCATGTCACTTTAACCAACAATCCTGGAGAAATTAGTCGAGTACGCACCTTTAACTTCCTGCTAAATGGTGTCCACAGCCCACTTTTGATGTTTTCTATTTTTCTTCTCTTATTTTGCATGATGCTCATGGGTATAGAACGCTTTCGCACCTATGAATACTATCTCATGCTTGGCTATATCCTCTGCTCTTTGCCCTATATCAGTTTGGCTACAGATATCTATAGCTTTCTGGAGATTGACGGAATCTTTCCTTTTCGTTTTCAACAAATATTTCAAGCTTATCTTTGGTTTTGCTGTGCAATTTTTGTTCTGCTAAAAACAAATAAGCGCTTAAGCAAGACCAGCCAACTCTTACTACAAAAGAGAACTATTTTAATAGTGTTCTCATTGCCAACTTGTTTTTTCATCATCAGCTGTATCGTAAATGATGCGCATTTTTTTATAGTTTCTCAAATTTACTTTTCATTTGCTATTCTCATTTTTTGCACAGGAGCTTTTTTAATTCGCAAAGGGATTCTTTTGCGTTACAGCTATCTTCTAGGTGTGATGATTGCCTTTGCTGCTATGTATTCTGATATCACAAGATCAAACATTTATCTCTTTGTTTACTCTTTTGTAACTATGAATATTGTAGGTGTTGCCACAATGGTTAAAGAGATTGAATCAGAGAGCCGCCTTAATCATCTTGGCAAGCAATTTATGAATCAATTTTTGCCAAAAACTGCCTTTGATTCAATTATGATGTACATCAAACGAGGGAAAACATACTATCAGATTCTTGAAGATTTCAAGGGATCAAAAACACTTTCTATTGTCTTAGTAGACATCTGTGACTGGGGCTTGTTAAATCATTTTAGTGACAGCAAAATTCCTGAGCACTTTATCCGCAAGGCTCGCAACTTGGCATTCTCTAAAATTGAGAACATCATGGATAGCTTTGATCTCGAGCTAATCAAAATGAGCGGCGACAACATGCTATTTGTCGGCGGACTTGGCCAAAAAGAACATCTTGATTCGGAGATTGCTAAAAAAGCTTTACAGGCAATGCTTAAGGTTCTTGAATCTATTGACAAGATCAATGCCAAACTGCGAGAAGAACGTCTTCCCTACTTAGAACTAAAACTATCTGCTTCCTATGGTAAGACATCTTATGCTATCGAAAAATTCTCTTCTCGAGGCTCTTTTGATGTGCAAGGCCATTTTGTCAACACCGCTTATAGAATAGAGCATGGTATTGGTAAAGAAGCTTATAGCAAATTTGGCAAAAACCTTGCTGTTGTTGAGGAAAATATTTTTAATGACTGTGATGACATAGACCTCATTTCGCGCTTTCGAGATAGCTTTATTATCGGTGATAAACACGGCATCTTTTACAACTGTCGTGTTGCTAAACAGTATACTGAATCTGTTGATCTTAAAGATTTCTCTGAAGCAATGTATAGCTTTTTTCGCAGTCAAGATGCCAAAGCAGCAGCTCCTATTCACTCAGAACAGAAGAAAAAGTCATTTAAGCGAGAAAAAGTTTACTTAGGAGAAAATCTAATTGTTACCTTAAAGATCAAAGATTTGTCTCTGCAAGGAAGTATCATTGATTTTAGTCCAGATAGCATCAAGGTCGCTGTCAATCTAGATACAAATACTATCCACTACGGAGATATTTTTAATATTCAATACCAATTATGGGAACAAAAATTTAATAACGACGGTAAGATTATTGATCACTACAAAAAAACTATGGACAACTTATCTTATGACATTTTAGAAGTACAAATTCTTCCTGCGGATCGAGGGAGCAAAACCAGACGCAATTGCCGCTTTGAAATTGGCTCCGACGAGATCAAACCGACCGCTCAAATCCGCAATCCTTTCACTCTTAAGAACACCTGCAACCTGGAAATACGTGATATCTCTAGTGATGGCTTTGGCACCAACTGTCCACCAGAGTTCACTTTATTTCCTGGCGTCACCGTTGATGCTGAAATCTCTTTTCCTTTTTCACCAAGCGTTAAATGTAAAGCGGTAGTTCGTCATATTAGCTCACATAGTGAAACACGAGAAAACTTCATTGGCTTTGAAACAATTTCAAATTACACCCAATACCAAGAAATTAGCTCAGCCTATCTACTCAAAACAAAAGGTGAGCTTGTTACACCTAATTATTTACGTTCACAAGGATTTAATCGCATTTTTCTTGAATCAGCTGTCACATTTAAGTATCGAGAAACAGATCAAGACTATATTGACATTGCCAAGTTAAGATTAAAAGTCTGGCAATCAGTTGGAATGTTTAAAGACAAGTTAGAAAAAGATTACGAAGATATGCTTGATCTTTATGACACAAGATCTCGTCATATTCTTGCCTATCATGGCAATCGTTTAGTTGGCAGCGCACGAGTTGTTTTTAATAACGGTGACAATTCAAAAATTGAACATGGGATGTACCACATAGAAATTCCTGCTTGGCTTAAGAAACGGAAATTTGTTGAGTTTAGCAGAGCTGTAATCGATGAAAAGTATCGCGAAGGCGTCCTTTGGTTCTCGATGCTCTTTCATCTTGGGAGGGTTTTGCTTGAATCAGGGCATGATATCGCCTTGATCTCTTGTACAAAAAAGCTTTATCGAAAAATTTATTCTATCGCAGGATTCAAAAAAATCTGCGAATTTATTTGTGATGAAGAAGTGTACTATCTTACTTACCTAGATATGCGAAAAGTTGTCGATGGTAAAAAAATGCTGCCAATCGCATGGTCTTTAGGTTACAAAGAACTACACTATCATCTTAAACGCCAAGGCAAGATTCATGAAAGCTTAATTGGTACCTTTAATATCTCTGTGCAAGAGCTTGCCGATCCTGTAGTGCAAAAACTAGCAGGATAGTCTGATTCAGGGGCAGGGCAGAGATCTGCCAAATTCTCTGCTTTGCTTTATTTCATTAGAAAGGGAAAATTTTGTTTGCTAAACGAAAAAAAGCGCTGATCGTAGGCTGTGGCTATGTTGGCCTTAGCTTAGCAAAGTTGCTACAAGGCGAGAATTGGATTGTTCATGGGATTAAACGCTCAAGCTCCCCAGGTAAGAAGATTCGTCATTTGAAAATAGATGTTGCCAAACCTTTTAGCTTAACAGAAAGCTATGATGTTGTTTTCTATATGGTATCAGCTGGATCATTTTCTGAAGATGCCTATGAAAGTGCCTATAGCTTGGGCGTGACCAACACCCTGCAAGCCCTTTTACAGCACAAGCAAAAAAGCCTTTTTATTTTTGTCTCAAGCACCAGCTTATATGCTCAAAATAATGGCGAATGGGTGACAGAACAGTCGGCAATTAGCCTTGAAGGATTTGCCCGCAAGACGCTTTTTGCTGGAGAAGAGCTTGTGAGAAATTCTGACTTACCTTTTTCAATCGTTCGCTTTGGCGGCATTTATGGCTCAGGCAGAGACCACTTAATCACTCAAATTAAAGAAGGCAAGGCATTTTTAAAAGATAAATCTCATTTCACCAATCGTATCCATCAGGAAGATTGCGCGAAACTTCTAGGTCATATTGCTAATCTAGCACATCGTAAAGAATTATATATAGGTGTTGATAATGATCCCGCTGACTACAACGAAGTCCTGCGCTATATTACTTCAATCTTAGGAGCAGACGAAACAAAACTTCGAATTGAAGCTGGCTCAGGGAGTCGTCATCGAGCAAATAAAAGATGCTCTAATGCTTTGATACAATCCTCTGGATATGAGTTTATTTATCCTAGCTATAGAGAAGGATACGCCTCATTAATTGGGCCTATCCTTCAGTCATGAAATGGTTTAAAACACCCATCTCATGCTATGATAATTAAATGCTGAAGACTCTCTGCCAATGGGAAAGATAACTTAAATGAAAGAACTAAACCTTGCTGGAATAAAGCTTTGGCTGCAGAAAGCTAATACAGCGGACTGTATCGCCAGGGTTATTATAGTTCATGGTGGCAACGAACATAGCGGACGCCATCAGCGTACTATAAAATATCTGAACAGTATCGGAGTAGAATCTATATCTTTTGATCTCAAAGGTCATGGCCGTAATAGAGCATCTTTTATTAGTCTTGATGACCTAGCCAACGATTTAGGCAAAGTTTTTGATTGGGCTAAAAAAAGCTTAGATCCAAAGCCTACCTTTCTATTCGGTCATAGCATGGGTGCTGCAATCAGTTTGATTTTTTTGCATAAGAATTCTCCTTCTGATTTACAGGGATTAATTCTGACAAGCCCATCCCTCAAAGAGGGATCGGCGATTAGCACTATTCATATCCTTGCTGTTAAAGTTCTTATCAGGCTTTTCCCCAAACTGGAATTACCTGATGTTTTTAGTAGTGATTGTATTTCCACAATGCGCGAAGAAGTAGCAAGATACAATGCTGATCCTTTAGTAAGACACAAAACCTATATTCAAATGGCCGCCGATTTATTAGACACTTCTAAAAAAGCGCCTGAAATGATGAAAGCCTTAGAAGTCCCTCTTTTTCTAGGGCTAGGCAGCCGTGATACTATCATCAATACTGAGAGCTGCGTGGAGTTATTTAATATTTGTGGATCTCAAAACAAAACCCTGAGAATTTATGAAGGCTCTCGCCATGAGATCCATCATGACTTTCGCGCCAAGGAATTATTTAGTGATATAGCAGAATGGATCAAGAACCAAGCTGGTGTTGCCAAAACTGTAGATAAAGATCAAATAACCAAATAGATAGAATACTATGCAACCAAAACGCTCAATTACAATAGCAGCACTTATAGGTACTATTACTGAATACTACGACTACAGCCTCTATGGTTTTAGCTCTCTTGCAATTGCTAAGGCTTTTTTTCCTGGAGATAATCTGATTGACAAGACAACGATGGCTTTAGCTGTCTTTGCTATCGGTTATCTCTCCAAACCTCTTGGATCAATAGTTTTTGGCTATCTTGGCGATCGTTACGGTCGTAAAGTAAGTCTTAGAATCACTATGCTTGGCATCTGTTTGCCAACTATGGCTATTGCTTTAGTGCCTGGCTATGAAATCTTAGGTGCTTCAGCTCCTATTTTAGTTATTGCCTGTCGCTTTCTACAAGGCATCTTTGCTGGCGGTGAATACGATGGAGCTGCAATCTACATGCTAGAACACTCGGGCAAGGTTCAAAGTGGCCATGCCTCAGCTGTTATTAGAGCTGCTGCTGCCTCAGGCCTCTTGCTTGGAGCAATCTGCATATCAGTCTTTGATATGATTTCTCCAGATCTTTGGCGAGTACCTTTTCTTCTGAGCATCCCTCTCATGATAGCCACATTTATT
>CALBMD010000448.1 GCA_937896265.1 uncultured Pseudomonadota bacterium | reverse complement strand
CTGCCACAAAACCTCTTGCGCAGCGCCAAGCCAAACCCGCGATTTACACGCATTCCATAACAAGAATGGATCACCAGCTGCATGCCACCAGCTTCATCAAAGAACCGTTCAAAAACAATATTCGCCAAATCAGGTACCATGCCCAAAGCCTTCTTCTGCACAGCTACGTAGTGAACAATCTGCTGTAAAGGCCAACTAGCCAAGCTTTCTTCTTGCCCTAATCCTGCAACAATCTTGGTATAAACAAGCGGCACAACTTTCTCGTCAAGCTCCCCTTCATGAGCGCTATCGCCCAAAGCATTTGCTAGCTCCCCTCTTAGCCGGGCTACCTCCTGCGATAGCTCAAAGGTCCGACCAGGCGCCTCGCCTTCCCAAAAAGGTATCGTTGGCGCCCTGTTACCAGCATCTCTCACTAAAAGCCTACCAGCACCTATAGATAGAATCTGCCAAGAGCCATTGCCAAGCAAAAAGATAGACCCAACCATGCTCTCAATAGCAAAATCCTCATTGACACTGCCGATAACTGTCTTCTCATCTTCAAGCACTACACGGTATTCACCCAATTCTGGGATAGCCCCGCCTGAATTAAGAGCTGCTAAGTTGGCTCCACGTTTTGCTCTAAGTTTGCGATGAATTTTATCACGCACGATCCATGCTCGGTCGCGCTGCCCCTCAGCATAACCATTTGCCAAAAGCTCTAGACAAGCATCATAGGTGTGCCAGGACAAATCCTGATAAGGTCCAGCTTGTATAAAACATTCATAAAGCTCTTTCTCATCGCACTCACCAAGAGAAATCTCAGCCACAAGCTGTTGACATAAAATATCAAGAGGCGCCTTTGGCACTAAGATACGGTCGAGATAGCCTGCTCGCACAGCTTGTATAAGAGCCAAGCTTTCTACTGCCTCTTCCCAGGTGAGAGCAAAGAGTTCACCATGCGGCTTTTTCCCTACCGCATGGCCAGAACGCCCAACTCGCTGAAGAAAAACAGCGATGCTGCGCGGTGAGCCAATTTGAATAACTAAATCAATGAACCCGATATCAATACCAAGCTCAAGCGATGCTGTTGCCACAATGGCCTTAAGAGCACCACTCTTGAGCGCCTCTTCAGCAGCAAGCCGCCTCTCTTTGGCCATACTGCCATGATGGCTAGCCACTCTATCTTCACCCAGCCTATCGCGCAGACGAAAAGCTACTCTTTCCGCCATCCGTCTGGTGTTCACAAAAATTAGTGTCGAGCGATGATTTTCGACAAGCTTAACGATCTGGTTATAGACTTGCTCCCATTGATCATTAGAGCAGACAGCGCCTAGTGCCGTCTCAGGAACATTTAACCCCAGTTGCAGATCACGAAAATGGCCCACATCCCAAATAGTGCAGGGTTGTCCCTTACCAACAAGAAATTGCGCCATGGCATCCATTGGGCGCTGAGTTGCCGATATCCCTACACGCTGAGGTTTTTGCGCGCATAGCTTATCAAGACGAGCTAGGCTTAAGGCAAGATGGCTACCGCGCTTATCGCGAGCTAAGGCATGGATTTCATCAACGATTACCGCCCGGACACTAGTTAACATCTTGCGTGCTTTTGAGCTAGTGAGGAGCAAAAACAGCGATTCTGGCGTTGTGACAAGAATATGAGGTGGTTTGCGCACCATGCGCGCCCGCTCAGAAGCTGGCGTGTCACCAGTACGCAGCTGGGCCCTGATTGGCTCTATTGCTGGGTACGACGCAGCAAAGAGTGCTGTGATATCTGTAAGTGGCTGGGTTAAGTTGCGGTTGATATCATTGCTCAAAGCCTTGAGAGGTGAGACGTAGATGACCTGAACACCATCCTCAATGCTACCACTTAAGCTCTGCTTAAAAAGCCCATCTAAGAAGACAAGAAATGCCGCGAAGGTCTTACCTGAACCCGTGGGAGCAGCAATCAGTGTATTTTCACCGCGCTGGATAGACCCCCAGGCTTTGCTCTGAATTTCTGTAGGCGTTTGAAAATGTTGCGTAAACCAATCTTGGATCAGTGGATGAAAAAAATCGATGATGAACCTCTTAGAGAACGTATGAAGCTCATTTTAGCTTAGATTGGAGCTGGGCGCGATCCTCAGGGAAGAAGAAGTTTTCTGGCAACTATGTGTTCGGTTTAGCCAAGCGCAAATGCGAAGCTATACTGACATAGCCCTCTAAGGCTGGGCGAAATCGTAGTTTTGTACCCACCTTAATCTGATCAGTTAAACCGCTTTTTGTAACATCGGAGGGGAAAAACAAAATAGAATTTTTACCAAAGGCTGCATCTTCGACCGTGATCCAACCACAGCGCAATGGGTTATAGTAGCTAACCGTCCCTGAAAACTCAAAATCCTTATCAGAGCCTCCTAGAACTAGGGCGCCATGGCCTTCTACCTCCTGCAAGGCCTTAGTGAAGGCTTCACGTTTAGCATCATCCTCTTGTACGCAGACATAAAGCATATGTTTGGCCCTAGTGCAGGCAACATAGACCAAACTAGCCATCATCGGATTGCTCAAAGGCAAATTGTACTCACTCAAATTGATCAAAATACCAATTTTAGTTTCCAAGCCTTTAAAAGAAGTGATTGTCGATACAGAAATATGACCATCAGGTGGTCGAGTTTCTTTCCACTTTTTATTCCTGTTAAAAGCCAACCGATGCAGGGGATGTTTTGCTAAGCTATCGACCTGATGCAGTACCGAGGGAAGCTTACCTGGATCACGTGCAGAAAGTAGAGTTATCTCAAAGGGCAAAACTTTTTCTTCAACAAAAAGCTTTTTGCACAGAGCTTCAAGCTTAACCAAAAGATCAGAAGCATCACGATAAGTGATAATTTCAGGCATATAGCCCAAGCGACCACAGTGGCTTTTTAAAACTGAAGCACCTGTGCGAAAAGATCTAGCAAAACTAGATATCTCTCGCGTTGTTCGGTAGTTGTTCACAAGAGGAAAATAGGGCCCAGGAATTGGCAAGGTCTTATCTGGATCAAAGCGGCTATCTCCCCCGGAGCCAAAAACTCCTTGGGAGCGGTCAAAGAACAGATAGAGCCTTGAAGTAGGGGATTTAAGAAAATCCAAAAGAGGGGGCCACCAAAAAGGCTGCACATCCTGAGCCTCATCACAGATGATGACATCATAGCGGTGCTGGCTATTAGCAATAGCAGCCTGTAATTGTTTAGGCCCTTCAACATGCACCCACTCTGAGTATTTGCCAGTATAGAGTTTAGGTGGTTTTAGCAGATCAATCCCAAAATTATCAGCGATATTAGCATATGTTCTTACCACAACACCTGGCCCAGCTTCTTGGCGTAGTAGCAAATTCAAAATAGGGTTAGAAGAGAGCATGAGCACTGAGTAGCTACCCAAATCACGAAAGTGTTTAGCCAGCATTAAAGCAATCATCGTTTTGCCAGTGCCAGCTTCACCTTCAATCCCCAAGCGATCACGGCTAGCGATAGGAGTCACCAAGCTGTCATAAATATATTCAAGATCACGAACTCTAAGCTCGTGCGCATCGATATAATCGCGAATATAAAGGCGGCTTGTAAAGGTAGATCCTATCAAAAGCTCATGTAGCTGTTTGCCTGCATCTTCAAAGCCCATATATTCAGGAGGATGGCTTTCAGTAGCAAGAGCCACTAAGAAAGGCTCTAAATTCTTGAGTTCCTCGCGGCCAGCAATCACCTTTTTTTCAAAGGCGACACCTTCAGGAAAGGTCGCTACATCTAGCTTGGGGAAGCACACTATATGGGAAATAGGCACGCGAATTTTGTGTTTTTTAAAGAATTTGATGAGCCTACTTTTGAAAACAAGCACCTGTTTAAATGGGTCTTTGATGAGAAAGCGCTCACCATGCCGGTTGATGCTATAAAAGCGGCGATCCTCTGCTTCAAACTGGATGCGTCCACCTTTAACTTCGACAACAAAGACACCGTGCTTGGCATGATAGAGGACAAAATCACATTCATTATCCTTCATGCCTTCTCCAGCTTCCATAGCTGAGAGGCTAATTGAGTAATAGACCTGCCAGCCATCACCTAGAGTGTTGAGGCAGGCGTCATAAAATCTTTCCTCAGCAGTGCTGGGAAAAATAACTTTGCTTTTACGGCTATCGGGATAAATTTGCATGCTTGATTCTTGATCAAAATAATCAGGCGGTCAAGTCAATTAGGAACTCGCTAACGCTCGTACAGGCCTAGGGTGGAGAGTGAACT
>CALBMD010000447.1 GCA_937896265.1 uncultured Pseudomonadota bacterium | reverse complement strand
GGCAACCTTTAAGCATAAGCGCGTCCTTTTTACGAAAGCTTGCGCTTTTTTGGCGCTTATGCCGCCTTTTATTCACAGGACTTTCATGGCTTGCCAAGAGAAGTTCCTTCATAGCCTGGCAGCCGTCTTCTTTACGGCTCAGAACATTAATCAACATACCGTGGTTGACCTGAAAAACAGACCTGAGCTTCTCGCAAGGAGCATCGATGAGTTTTAAGAAGGTTTCTTCGTTCCAAGCGACATAACCTTTTTCAGGCGGTTTGGCTTTGACAAACTTCTTCTTAGGATTAGCCAGAGCCTTTTGCTCTAGCTTGCGGTTCTCAATCACATGAGCTGGCGCCTGACAAATAATATAACCATGATCATCAAACCCTTTACGGCCAGCACGCCCTGATATCTGGTGAAAGTCCCTTGATGACAAGATAGCTGTCTTCTGTCCGTCAAATTTGCATAGCTTGGTAAATACCACCGTTCGAATTGGGACATTAACACCAACACCAAGAGTGTCTGTGCCACAGATGATCTTCAACAGGCCTTTTTGTGCAAGGGTCTCTACCAAAATCCGGTACTTAGGTAAAAGACCTCCATGGTGGATGCCAATACCGTGCTTGATCAGTTTTTTCACCTCTTTGCCATAGGGGCTATTGAAGTTTGTCTGCTCAATAGCTTCAGCAATCTTTGCCTTCTCTTCCTTACTGCAAAAATTAAGGCTGAGAAAATTCTGCGCCAATTCAGCTGCATCTTTTTGGGTAAAATTAACAAGATAGATAGGCGCTTTACCCTCGCTAAACAGCTGCTCAACTGTTTGTTCGATGGGTGTCTCTCGGTAAGAAAAACTAAGCGGAACAGGGCGATCTGTTGAAGAGACAATCGAACAAGGTTCTTGTGTCAAGTCTTCAATGCTACGTTTAAAATGATCTGAATCCCCCATCGTTGCCGACATCAAGAGAAATCGACAGTGCGATAAACTAAGCAAAGGGATCTGCCAAGATACGCCTCGATCGCGGTCTGCATAGTAATGAAATTCATCTAAGATGACATCATCAAAGGCAGTCATCTCACCTTCTCTAAGAGCCATATTTGCTAAAATTTCAGCCGTACAAAGCAAGATGGGCGCATTCTCATTAACTTTCCCATCGCCCGTTATCATCCCTACTTGTTCAGGGCCAAAGTCATGGCATAAAGCAAGAAACTTCTCATTCACCAAGGCCTTAATAGGACAGGTATAAACAGAACGGCGGCCAGCAGCTAGTGACTTGAAATGCATCGCTAAAGCCACTAATGATTTTCCCGAACCTGTTGGGGTATTAAGGATGACGCTTTCATTCTCAAAGATATTGAGAATTGCTTCTTCTTGCGCGGGATAAAGAGTGAGGTTTTTACCCTCAACATACGTTAAAAAGGCATCTAAAGCCTGGGGTCCGCTCAGATGTTCATTATCCCGCAAAGGTTTCAGCAATGGGTGCTGCATTAAGGCTGCCTCATGTATAGTTTAATCATAGTATTTGAGCAGAAGATCACAACTGCTTTTAATCCTTGGATACTTGGTCCGCCTGTCCTTCACTTGCAGGTCCTAACCCTAAGATGATAAAGTACCACCTTAAGAAAGAGAGCAATAACTCACTTTACCAGCGATTTCAAGCTGACTTAAGGAATAGTATGAGTAAGATAGCCGTCATTAATGGTGCCAATCGAGGCCTAGGCTTAGCCTTAACCTACGAGCTACTCGCTGCAGGATATAAAGTTTGGGCTCTTTGTCGCCAAAGCTCAGCGGAACTTGCAGGTACCAAAGCTAAGATTGTCGAAGATACCGAAGTTACCTCTCTAGCTAGCGCTGCAAAGGCTGTAGCTCAAGTTACTGACAACTCCATTGATCTTCTTATAGCAGTAGCTGGCATTAGCCGCCAAGACTCTCTTCGTCAACTAGATAGTACAGCATTTAATGAGATTGAAGAGCAATTCAAAGTCAACGCCCTTGGCCCCTTGCAATTAACATCAGCTTTTCTGCCTAAAATGGCACCGAAGAGTAAGGTTGTATTCTTAACTAGCCGTATGGGTTCTATTGGCGATAATAGCTCTGGCTCCCGCTATGGCTATCGCGCCTCTAAAGCTGCCCTCAATGCCTTTGCTAAAAGCCTAAGCCTAGACTTAAAAGACCAAGTCAGCATTGGCATCTTACACCCTGGATTTGTCCAAACTGGCATGACAAACGGCCGCGGGGATATGACCGCCTCACAAAGTGCTCGCCTGTTAATGGCTCGCATTCAGGATCTAGGCCCCCATAACTCCGGCCAATTTCTTCATGCCAATGGAGAGGTGTTACCATGGTAGAAGTGTTTATGAGCAAGCTAGCAGTTGCTAAAGCGAAAGAGTTGGTCAATCAAACCCCGTCTTACCAAGGTTTGGCTCTACGCCTTTATATCGAAGGTAAAGGCTGCGATGGCTTTTTCTACGGAATTACTTTTGATGAAGCTAGCTCTGAAGACCTACACTTTCCTCATGATGGTGTAGATGTTATTGTTGATCCAGATGCAATAGAATTTCTTGTAGGTGCCAAGATTGATTGGATTGATGATGAACGTGGCAAAGGTTTCTTAGTTGATAATCCTGAGCACCGGCGATATCGCGGCAAGTTTTTCAAAAAATCAGCTTGGCAAAAACATTTCATCGACAAAATGAAAGGTACTCAGCATGGCTAAATTGAGTTGGATGAGTCTTGCGTTTACTGTTGTTATCTTCTTTACTAGTTGCGCCAAACGCCGCCCTCTAAACTCAACACAAACCCATGAGAAAGTAGCCTCCTTAAGCAGTAACCAATTTTATCTAAGTAACACAGTCGTAACGGCCAGACCTTTAGATGAAAGCGCTCGTTATTATACAGTTACTCTGCCAAACAATGATAGAGTCATCGCTAGCCAAGAGTTTTTGAGTAAAGAGGCCAATGATGACTACTCCAAACAACGCAATGAATATGGCTCCTGGCCAAACGCGACAATTTATTATGAAATCGACCCCAACCTCGAAAATAATAGCTTTATTCAAAAAAACTTCTCCTGTGTCACCACAAGCCAAGGTTTTCGAAAAGAACTAGATAAAGCAATAGATTTCTATTCTTCCATGGGTTTTAAGTTCTCTGAAGTAACAGAAGAAGATGCAACTCTAGATCGCATTCGCATCTTAACGCTGGGACAAAAAAGAGAAACAACACTAGCTACTTGGAAAAACATCGGCGGCGTTCAGCCACTAGCACTAACTCCAAATTTCTGTGGGAGAGAAATCAAAATAGCCCTTGGTTATCACCTTGGTGTTATTCTCCCTAAGGAATCGACGCCTGCAGCAGGTTTAACAGGAGGCGCTAGCAATTTAATGCTAGAACTGCAAGATCTTGCTAATCAGTGGAGATCCGGATACGCTGACGCCAAGACTCTTGCCATTACAGGCGCGCCAGTTGTGTCGTACCCATCTATAGGAAACATTCCAGCAGCAAAAATCACCGTGAACTTGCCTGCAAACGCCAAATTTCTTTCCTATGTCGTTTTGGCTAAAACTGCACTTGCCGAACCTACTTCTGAGACGACAACCCTCTATCAGTCCAAATATGCAAATACAGCTAGCACACAATATGAGGGAGACTTTTGCAACTCTATTAACCCTACTGATTTTGGCAAAATCCTTTATACAGGGGATGTTGAAGGTAGCAATACTTTTACCGTCTATATAAACAGGCAAGGCAATTACGATGTCCTTGTTAGCGCTTGCGTAGCGCAAGGCTTTAACACTAATCGCAACCCGAATAAAACCAATGGCGACCTTGCTTGCGGTAATGCCACCAAAGTTTCCCTATCTATTCGAACCCCTCCATCTGGAAAATTAGAGATTATTAACATGATGGCTGTTCTCCAAACAGCTTCTCAAACCTATATGAATACAGCGGGAAGCTTCTCTAACATCCGCGCTATCATTCAAGGTTTTGCGCAAAAAGGAGAAGCTTGTAACCAAAAAGTAGCTTACTGGAACCTAATCAAAACTGAATTGGCGAGTCAAAGCGTTAGACAGGTTGGGCCGCTGATTCTCTCTAATCTTTATTTCACTGCGCCTGAGAGCTACAGCGATCACTCTGAAGAAGGGGCTCAACTCACTGGCATTAGTATTTTTCGTAGCAGCAACGGAGAAGCTACAGGACAACTGGGCCGAAAAAGTAGGGGGGCAAAAGCC
>CALBMD010000446.1 GCA_937896265.1 uncultured Pseudomonadota bacterium | reverse complement strand
TGGCTAGACCAGCGGTAGCTTGTCCCAAAACAATAGATTTCTAACGCACTATCTGGCCCCAAAAGACCCCCGCAAGAAGGAATAACGCTACGAGATTTAAAGTTGCTACTTTCTTCAATGGCAAGAAAAAGAAAACGCGTCCTAACAGGAAAATTACATAGCTCAGCCAAACGACAAGCGATATGACAAGTTTAAGTACAGTAGAATTGCTAAGGGCTGGCCCCCAATAGGAAATAACCCCTCCAGTCAAGAGGGCGAAGCTAAGGAAAACTAAACTAACCCAAAGAGACGCCAAAAGAATGCGCTCCAAAAGATCAAGTGCTGGGATATAGTTTTTAAGTGCTGTGAGATGGCGACGTTTTAGTGCTTTCTGCTGCCAGAGAAACAATGCGCTGATAATCCCTGATCCAAGAGCCAAAAGGTGGCCCATCAAAGCACAAGCAATATGGACATCAACCAAAGCAGCACGGATGCCCGCGCCTATGGGAATATTACTGGCAAAATGCTGCAGCCAGAGATAGGCCAAAGCTGATGTAATAATGGGTGCAACAAAAGCTACAAGAAAGATGGTCTGATAAAAATACTGTATCAATGCTGTAGCTGTACAAAGGAGTAAGGCAGGGTAAAGCAGCCAACCAGAGCTAGGGCTAGCCCCTGCTACTAGCGCCAGAGCAATCGCCGCCCCATAAAACAAAACCTGATTGATTCTATCAAGGCTCGTTGTAAATAGATTTTTAAGTCGCATCACAGAAACAACAGAAACTGCTGCGAAGTTAACTAAAGCAAAATGAAGAAATAAGCTACCCACATTCGCTCCTATCAATGCCATAGTATTAAACCATCAACAGAATTTAGCAACCGAAGTCTCAGAACTAATGCATCTAAAAATTGTTGCTTTTTCAAAAACTAGACCAGTCCAAGAGCAAGCCACCAGGCGCACCCCAACTCACCTCCTTGCCGGAGCTTAAATTTGTGATAAAATAATCTCATGCAAGACAAAATTGGATTAGTACTGACCGCTGGTGGAGCACGTGGAGCTTATCAGGCTGGCGTTTTAAAAAAATTAGGCGAGATTAAAGGCACAAAGGGCAACTCTTCCCCTTTTAAAATCATTACGGGCGCTTCGGTAGGTGCCATTAACAGCGTTATGCTTGCCGCAGGGTCAGAAGACTTTAATGCCACAACAATCGCACTAGCTAACATTTGGTCCAACCTGCGCACGGAGCAAGTTTTTCGGACCGATCTTTCTGCTCTTAGCCTCGGAGCAGGACGGTGGATCCGCGATCTATCCTTCGGCGGTCTCCTTGGCGGTGGCAATGCTCAATCTTTGCTCAATGCTGAACCTTTACAAAAGATGCTCTCCTCTCATGTCCCATGGGCAAATATCACGACAAACATCCGTCGTGATAATCTTTATGCTTTGGGCATTGTCGCTACCTCTTACTTCTCAGGTAAATCGGTGACCTTTGTCCAAGGACAAAAAGGCCACCCCACATGGCAAAAAACTCGCAAGACTTCCCTGTCTACCGATATTACTGCCGCCCATGTTTGCGCCTCTTGCGCAATCCCTATCATCTTTCAACCAGTGCCGGTGACCACTCCCCAAGGTCGCTACTTTTTTGGCGATGGGGGCTTGCGTTTAGTGGCTCCTTGCAGCGCTGCCATTCGGCTGGGATCAACGAGGATACTTGCTATCGGCATTCGTTCGCATCAGGCTGCAGAAGACCGCCTCTCTGCTGAGATGATGCAGGTTGCAGCAGAAAATGGCTTTTACACCATGGAAGAACCGCCGATGGCTCAGGTCATAGGGATATTGCTTAATGCAATCTTCTTGGACCATTTGGATACAGATTTAGAGCATCTGCATCGCATGAATAAACTTTTACAGAATTTTGATCCTAATGCCCCAGGGCAGGGCTTAAGTGAACCTATGCGACAAGTGCAAGCTAATGCAATTTATCCTTCTGCAGACCTGGCAATGATAGCAAACGAGTATCGCCACCGACTACCAAGGGCCTTGCGCTATTTGCTTGAGGGGCTAGGGAACTCCAAAGCGCAAAGCGCCGATCTCATGAGTTACTTGTTATTTGATAAAGAATACACTAAAACTCTGATAGATATCGGCTATCAGGATGCCACCCGCGAATTGCCTAGATTAGAATCTCTGCTATACGATCGACCAGAAAAATTTTTATAGATCCCCTGCGGGATTAATGGCAACTATCGCTCAAGTCGCCGCAATTCTTTGCTTTGCCTAATTTTGTCCTTGTTCTTTCGACCAGCTACCCATCCATGGGCTATTGTCGTCGGCACATTATGCTTTTGGGCACACTGAGATGTTGCTCGTCTCCACATTTTATAGGGGGCTAGCTTGTTAGCATTGTCGTGATCGGTATTATTATGCTATCGTCTTCGGCCCAGAAAATAGGAAGTTTTAGCCAATCAATTAAGGTAATAGGCATGAAAATTAAGTTACTTGTTTTTATAATGTATCTTCTCCTGTTAGCTGGCGCCGAAAGTCAAGCAGCAGAATCGCATAGTCCAGAGACTAAACGTCTACGGCGCGGTGGTTGCCTGCTCTACGAAACTAAGGGTAATAAAATCGAGCTGACGCCGGATGGAACCCATGCTAAGAAAAGCCACAAACATACAGCCTCTTTAACACAGAAAGAAAAGGATATCTTAGCCGACCTTGAGGAATGCCCTTGTATCATGAAACCCGTTCCTTGTTTTTCGCAAGGATCTCCAGACAAGATGCTCATGCCTCTCTTTACCGGGAGCCTCTCAAAATTTTACAAGAAACTAAATGTTGCTAATGCTCTCGGTATTTGTCTGCAATTGTTGGAAATAGTCAAAAATCTGCATTCTGGCAATTACCATAAGGATGGCAAGCCAGTGGTTC
>CALBMD010000445.1 GCA_937896265.1 uncultured Pseudomonadota bacterium | reverse complement strand
ACGATAGCTAAAATTACAGCCTTCAATAGTTCAATGACTTATAGGATTCCTGTTTTCAATGCAGGATATGGTCAAGAGCTCTTTGGCAGCTATCTCAATATCTTGGTCCATCAGTTTAAAAAGATAGGATTGAATGTTGAGTTTTTTGAATCGAAAACTAAGTTTTTCGATCAAAATGATATCAGCACCCCATTTCGGATTATATCGCTAGGGGCAGATATCACTGATCCAATCGCGTTATTTGGCATGCTTAGGGGAAAGGCGTCTACGTTAAGCCCGCACTTTCCTGTTGATGACGCTGAATTTGAAGCGCTATATCAACGAGCCAAAACAGCTGAAACATTCGCAGAACGGATGAAGTCCCTTATGCGCATCTCGGACTATATTATGAAAAACCAGTGGATGGTTCCTCTTTTTGAGAAGAAGGCGGTAGTTTCATACAATCCCAAGAGGATTGAATCATTGGGTAATCAAGATGGTGGGCTAGTGTTTTATCCTGAACTAGTTGTCATAAGGAAATCGGGTAATGGATAAGATCGATCATTTGACTATTGCAGAATTTTCAAAAAAGCGAGCGAAACATTTTTCGCTCAAGCTTCTTGGTTTTGCGATGCTGACGATTGTTCCTCTAGTTTTTCTTGCTGGAGCCTATTACCATCACTCTAGGCTTTCACACACGGTCAATCTAATTGCGCACGCCCTAGCTGAGCCACTTGCCCTTGGTGGAGACTACCTAGCTTCTAGGGTCGTTAGTGGGCTTACCGAAACTAACTATTTTCATGATGTATGGATTTTAGATAAAGACGGCAGGCTAAGCACTGACCAGCATGAGCAGCCTTTTGAAATAGATTTGGAATCTATCAAGGAAAAAAACGTTTTTTGGCACCATGGCCATCCTCACTTTTTAGCAAAACGCGACATCTATTTTTTAGATAACAAAGTAGGGACCATTTTGGTCAGCTATGTATTCCCGGTTGGTTGGTTTTTAGCCTTCACAATGATAATGCTATTCAGCTCTTTGGCTCTTCTTGGATTTATTCGTAACTATTTTGGCAATTTTTCTAGAGAATTGACAGCCCCTTTTATTGATTATCATCGATTTCTAGAACAAAAAGTGGGAAAGGATGAATTTCTTGATAAGAAAGCAAGCTGGAGTCTTGCAGAAATTAACTATTTTCACGAAACCTTAGCTAAGCTTCAGCGCCAGCAGAGAAAATCAGAAAACCTTGTTCGACGTGCTATTACAAACGCTCAGCTTAGCAAGATTACGTCTAGGGTTAAGCATGACATTATCGCAGCTATGGCAATAGCAGATACTGCGTTGGAAAGAATTGAGAACAACTATAGCCCGGTTTCGATGCTCCGCTCTGTTCTCGAAAGGATTTCCAGCATTGTTGAAGATATCCCAAAGATGGGTGTTCTTACTGACAATGAAATGAAAGAGGCCGCGACACCGTTCCCACGCATTTCAACAGTTGCGCGTGACCCGATGAGGAAATGCCATGTGGTTAGCTTTGTCCAGCAAGTAGTTGGAGAGGTGCGCGGATCTTCATTCTGCAGAGCTAAAAAGATCGATTTTAAGTTGGACTATGATCCCTCGATCTTTGAGCTATTTATTGATGTAGAGGCTGATAAGTTCAAACGTGATGTGTTCAATATCTTGAAAAATTCAGTTGAAGCAATTGAGATAAGCGGCGAAATCAAAGTGTTTATCGAGCATATTGGCCACTCCGTGCGCATTCTCATTCAGGATAATGGCTGCGGAATACCTCCCGAGCGTCTGGCTAAAATTGGTCGTCGTGGCATTAGCTTTGACAAGCCGGATGGATCAGGGATTGGAGTAGCAGCCACTATTGAAGACTTAAAACGGTGGGGCGGTGAATTTAATATTGAGTCTCAGCAAGGAGTGGGCTCAAAGGTATCTATAATATTACCGCTTACCGATCCTGATCTCTTGTTTCCGACGAAGGTGCTTATTGCTCCAGAATCTAAGGTTGTAGTGGTAGACGATGACCCATTAGTCCATGATCTTTGGAAGGATGTTTTTGCCAAAATAGTACCTGAAAATGAGGGTGTTGAAGTCTCTTATTTTCAATCGCTGAATGAGGCCAAAGAATTTTTGCAAAAGATCCCAAAAGAGTCGGAGCTACTAGTGCTAACCGATTATGATCTACGGGACAAAAACCAAAGTGGCATCGATTTGATTTGTGAACTCAATCTGGAGAGATCATCAATACTTGTAACCGCCAATGGCACGAATAATTCTCTCTATGAACAATGTAAAAAAGCAAAATTGCAACTGATGCCAAAAAGTATTTTAACCCAGATTCCAGTTACCATCGTGTAAAGAAGGAGCTTATATGAAAAGAGCATTACTTGCGGCAACCTTTCTCGCCATTGTTGCTTGTGGTCCTAATGAGAAAAAAGCGACATTCCGCCTGAAAGCAAACAGGAAGAGACGGCAGAAAAACCTGCAGATAAGCAACAGGAAGAGTCAAAGAAGCCAGACAAGAATAAATTTTTCCCGCTCACCGAAGACGAAAAACATAGCTTCACTGTTTTTTTCGAAGATGAAGGCAGACTAACCCTAGTCATAATGAAAGACGAGGATATCGTTATTAGCCATAGGCTGGAATTATTTCGCCATGCTGATCAAATAACTACTGATAAAGATGGAGTAAGACTCAAAAGGTACCCAAATGGTTTTCCATTTGAGGTAACTGTAAAACCTGCCCCAAGAAATACGGTGACTGTCGTTAACCATCTGGGGGATTTACCCTTGGTAGAGACTTTTCGCTTCGAGGAGAAGCAGGCACTGGGTAGCTGACCAGAAAGTGCAGTGCATGTTGCACTGCACTAGTTTTTTATTTCGGGATTAGGTATGCGACATTTTGAAGAAATAGCAAACTTTACTCGGCACTTGTATAGGTCCGAGCGTTGTCATTCCTTGATCATTCTCGGTCCTCCTGGCTGGGGGAAAAGCTGCACTATTAGGCAAGCCCTTAGTGAGTTAGGGGTCGAATATAAGATCCTTGGCGCATACAGCACGCCTCTGGCACTTTTTAACGCCCTATGTGACAACCCAAATAGTACCATTGTGCTAGATGACACTGCAGGCTTGCTTAGCAGTCCTCAGTCTTTGGCGATCTTAGCTGCAGCGGTGTGGCCGGGTTCAGAGAGCCGAGGAACGAGATTAGTGAAATGGCGTTCCACCACCGAGAAGGCTGCTGCCAGCGAGATAGAATTTAAGGGTAAGGTAATTGTCTTAACCAACTCTATACCCAGCACACCTGCTGCTCTCGCCTTCTGCAGCCGTTCCCTTAAGTATGAAATTGTAGTCGAAGCTGAACAAGTCCCGCAGCTGCTAATGGATGCAGTACAGAGCAATAAGGTGGCTGAAGAGAAAGACGTGGCAAGCCAAGTAGCAACTTTTCTTGGTGAGCAAATAGGTCAATACGACGCTTCCAAATTCAATCTAAGGACCCTCGAGCAAGGGATAGACTTTGCGACCCACAGTCCCGATTTATGGCAGCATATGCTTCTTGCCATCCTACCAAAGCGCGGTGAGATCATAACAGCGATTCCTACCAAAAATAAGCCACAAATCCAGATTGTTTTAGATCTTGATCGTTCTAGCCTACGAATCCAAGAGCAGGTCATCCAATTTGAACGTCTAACGGGTCAAAAGCGCCGAACATTTTTTACTCTTAGACGCCAACTAGGGCTCTCAAGAAAAAAGGACAGTGCGCCTTGCACTCCTTCGAGCTAGCAGATCAAATTTTGTTATATCTACCTTTTTATAGCCACCATTTTTTTTCTCATTCTGCTTACAAGAACGATATCAGCTGGTTTCAAAGAACATATCCCTGAACACGCATCCAACACAGATCCGATGAGCGGATTTTCGCTTCTTTTGTTGTCAAAATAACCGACTAAACGTTGATAGACCCAATCTGCTAATGGAACAAAATTATCAAACGGAGAAGGGACTATAGCTGGCGCAGAAGCCACCAACAAGCCTCGGATATCCCATTTTTTTATTCGATTTGAATTCGCATCATAGGCCAATACATTTTTGTTAAAATCTTTGACCGCTAACTGAAGACTATTCAGATCGGTACTATTTTCGATAGCGTCTCTGATAGTCCGCCTAAATCGATCTATATCGGAGCCGCCAAAAATTTTAGCAAATTCAACCGGGTTAAGGTCATCATCTATGGTTAAAATTTCGTCAATTACACTCATAGTATTGTTAACATAGTTGGGAATGCGATCTACTGGTAAACCGCTATAAAAGCTAGCTAAAATAGCTGAATGATATTCTTCAGAATAAGTCCCATCTTTAGCTATCGAAGGCAGCAATAGCGCGCCTAAAGCGCCTGCCCATTCTACTCCCATTGCGGCACAATGAAATTCAAGAGTTAAATCTTTTTCTGTCGAGCTTTTAAACATACCTGATACAA
>CALBMD010000444.1 GCA_937896265.1 uncultured Pseudomonadota bacterium | reverse complement strand
ACCCTCATCACGATCTTATTCGAAGAGTAGATTGCGAGGGAAGAATTTGGCTTACAGGATCTAAAAGAGATAGAAAGAGATTTAGGATTGGAGCAGCTTTTCATGGAGAAAAGGTAGGGCTTAAAGAAAAGGAAGAAGGCTTATGGGATATTGATTTTATGGATCACAATTTAGGTATCTATGATGAAAAAACTAACCAATTTATTCCGCTGGCATGATTAAAAGTGTAAGCTATGTGTCCGGACAAAAGTGTCAACTATGTCTCAGGTCATTCATTTTTAAGAACTAAAAAAAGATAGGCGAATAGTTGACATCCTAACGCAAGCTGCAGGTTTTAAAGAAAGTTGACACTTAAATCCGCTTAGCTGCATGCAGCCTATATTCTTTATTAAAATCTAATAAGGAGAGGGCCTAGGAGGACACTTCCCCCGGCGCAGGGGTCTGGGGAGCGCGCAGCTCTCCAGAACACCGTCTTATGCCAGGCTGCTTTTACAAACTAGCTAGCTAGAAACTAGCTTGCTAAAAACTAGCTTGCTATGGTTACAACTGGAACCGCGATTGCAGGCTAGGGACATTCCCTAAAATTCGGATCCGAGATCAAATCTAAGCTAACACCGAAGCACTGCCATTTTTCTCAACAATCGTCAAAAGCTCTATATAATGGCGGTGCAAAAACCTTTCTCCCAAGCCAATAACACTCTGTAAATCCGCTAATGTTTTTGGCTGTCTTGCTGCAAGATCATAAAGCACTTGATTGGGCAAAAAACTAACAGCCTGCTGCTTTTCTTTCTTAGCAGCAGCCAAACGCCAACTTTTGAGGGCATCAACTAAATCAGCATAACCACTTTGGGTAGACTTTTCTCGTTGTTTTTTGGCACCAGAGACCTTGTTTTGTTGCTTGAGATCCCAAATATAAAAATCACTGATGTCATGAAGGAACAAGCGTTTATGAGCTGTTTTGCGCAACTCATGATAGGAAATTTTCTTGCCATTCTTTTCAAACTGCATAAGCTTCATTTCTAAAAGATTGCGACTATGAAGCTCTTGAAGAATTTGATCAAAAATATATGTTTTAACTGCGGCAATCGCATTAACATTTTTATAAAGAATACCCTTAGCCCAGACACTGCGTTGGTTAAGTAGCTTCAAACTAGTTTCGATAGCCTGCCACTCCTTACTACTAGGCTTCCGCTTTTGTTTTGTAACACAAGATAAAGGCGCACAAAAATCACATTGACCACAACCTTTAGTGCTTTTTTCACCAAAATAGGAGATCAAAGCTATCATTCGACAGCTATCTTGTGCTAATGCAAAGTCAGAAACTTCTTGCAACTGACCAAGTTTATGGTTTTTTTGCAAAAGATAACTTTCCTGCCATGATTTTTTTGCACGCTTAAGAAGCCCTCCCGCTTCCATACGTAAAGCGTCATGTATCATCAATTTGGCAAGAATAGTTTGTTTCAAATCCTCTTCAATAGACCATTCTAAATCCTTCAGCAAGATACCTTGATCAGGAATTTTTGCTAAAAAAGAAGCTAACAGACTAGAGCTAGGGTAATTACGATCGTGCAAAAATAGCTGCACACGCTGATCATCTAAAGATCCAAGTAAAATAGCCCTTGAGGGCTTACTATCTCTGCCTGCTCTACCAATTTCTTGATAATAAGCAGCTAAGCTTCCTGGCCAAGCAACATGAATAACAGTGCGAATATTAGCTTTATCTATCCCCATACCAAAGGCAATTGTAGCAACAACAATATCTAGTTTGTGATGAAAAAAGTCATTTTGAACCTGAGCTCTTGCTTCATTAGGCAGACCTGCATGATAAGCGGCAACACGAAAATCCTTTGCTAGCTTTTTTGCCACCATCTCAGCCTCCTTGCGAGTAGGTGCATAGATAATAGCTGGAAGGTGTTCCTCTCTTTGCAAATAATTTGCAGCTACTGCTAAGCGCTCAGACTGCTGCACAAAATTGACCTCAATAGCAATATTATCGCGCTTAAAACCCAATATATGCTCTTTAACCTCTTTGAGGCCAAGTTGCGCTATGATGTCGTCTTGCACCTTTTTAGTAGCTGTTGCTGTCAACGCAACAACAGGCACCTCCTTAAATTGCTCTAATCTCTCACCAAGTAGACGATAATCTGGCCGAAAATCATGCCCCCACTGTGAGATACAATGAGCCTCATCAATCGCAATTAAGCTAGGCTTCTTGCTTAACAAGAGCTGTAAAAATCCAGGTACACCAAGCCTCTCAGGAGCAATATAGAGGTAATCTAAATCACCCCGAAGATAAGCACGGCAGGCTTCTTGGCTTTGCCACCTTTCCTTCCCGGTATGAATAGCAGCTGCTTTTAAATCAAGATGTTTTAATTTATTAACTTGATCATCCATCAAAGCAATAAGAGGAGAAATGATTAAGACGCTGCCTTCTCGTATCAAACCAGGCACCTGATAACATAAAGATTTTCCTGAACCAGTAGGCATAACAACTAAACAATTTTTACCACTTGCTAAATCATGACAAATCTCTTCTTGACCAAGTCGAAAGCTATCATGGCCAAACCTTGCTAAGGCCTGATGTAAGTCTTGCGGTTTCGCTAATTTTTTAACCATTTTTGTTGGACTTATCTCTTTTTCTTGTTGCACCCATTGACTAAGCTCTTTTTCTATATGAGTCATAAAGTCTACTAAACTAAGTTCCCCTTCTTCAATAAGTTGCAGCTTAGCTTCCCAGGTAGCTGTTAGCTCTGGGCTTTTTAGCTCATCACTGACCACCTCAATTAAACGCCTGCCTTTTGCTGTGGATTTAAGAGATTTCCCTTCGCGGGTTAAAAATAAGCGCTCTACAAGGTGATCAATAATAGCAGCTCGAGTTGCTGCTGTTCCAAGACCAATTTTTTGCAAGGAAGCTAAAAGAGTCGCATCATTTAAAGCAAAAGGTGGCATTGTCTTTTTAACTATAGCTTTTACATCTTGTACATTAAGATTATCTTTTATTTTGACGACAGGAAGCGCAGGGCTGATTGCTTGGTCTGCTTTCTTACTTTTTAGATCTAAAATCCGATACCCAAGCTCAAGTACTGCCACACCTTGCGCTCTAAACATAAGCTTGATTTCATCAGATAAAAGCTCAATCAAGATAGTTGTGGTGCTATAAATGTAATCGGTCAACCAAATAGCTAAAAACCTACGGCATATTAAATCAAAAATTGCTGCTTCTTCTTTTGACAGTAATGATTCTTTTGCTCTATCTAGCGGAATAATAGCATGGTGATCTGTTACTTTTTGCTCGTTGATATAATAAGAAGGCACATTACCAAAGGCTCTAGGCAGGCAAGGGTAATGTGGTGCCAACTTTATCGCTATATTGGGGCAAAGAGCTGCTAAATCGGCAGTTAAATAGCAACTATCTGTCCTTGGATAGGAAATAAGTTTGTACTTTTCATATAACTTTTGCGCAAGATCAAGCGTTTTAGAGCTTGGATAACCAAAAATACGATTAGCCTCTCGTTGCAAATCAGTCAGACTAAAAAGCAGAGGAGGCTTTTGCTTTGTCTTTTTGGCTATCATTGAATCTACTGTAGCTTTTGCTCTCTTAGCTTGAGCGCAAAGTTTAGCCACGTGCAAATCTTCAATCGCAAAACGCGGGACATGCCATTTACCGTCTTTGTTGATAACATAATCAGCTAGGAAACTAGGCTTATTTACTGGATGAACAAACTCAGCGCGAAGTACCTGATATGAAGTAACATGAAAATTCTCAATTTCAAGATCACGAGCGACAATCAAAGCCAAAGTAGGGGTCTGCACCCGCCCTACAGAAAGAATATCTCTTTCTTTTAACGAAAACAGACGAGAAAGATTCATACCAACTAACCAGTCCGCTCGCGATCTAGCTTTTGCGCTATCTGCAAGAGCATTAAAGGCTTGCCAAGGACGCAGCTTTGCAAAGCCATCTGAAATAGCCTGGGCAGTCAAAGACGAGATCCATAGCCTTTGAACAGGTTTTGTAATACCCAAATACTCATAAAGCAGGCGAAAAATTAACTCACCTTCTCTCCCGGCATCAGTAGCGCATATGATATTAGTTACATCCGTTCGATAAGCCAACTCTTTCAAAAGCAAAAGTTGACTTTCCCTTGCATGAATAGCCTTAAGAGGCCAAGTTTTCGGTATCATGGGAAGCGATGCCAAATCCCATCGCTGCCACTGCGGTGAAATTTCACCAGGCTCTTTAACGCAAAGCAAATGCCCTACGCACCATGAAACCAGGCAACTGTTGCCTTCGATATATCCTTGATGCGATTTTGCACACCCTAGAACCTTAGCCAAATCAAAAGCAACAGAGGGTTTTTCGGTAATGATAAGCTGCACCAACAAATCCATAACTTAAGAGAACAATTAATAAAAGCACCCAAATGTTAGCATAGCCCAATCTTTTATCCTTGCCAAAAGGCACTTTATTTCTCCTCAACTTCTTGCGAAACGCCAGGTAATTGTTCACATGTTTAAAGCAATCCAGGCTATGCTTAAAGTATGGCCTCTTTTTCGATGCCTAGGTTAAGAGAATTGGGTTTTCAAAAGGGGGCCACCCATACTCTAAGGAGGCGCCTATGAAAGTCCCAGCTAAGATTCACGTGCTACTGCTGCCTGTCACACTATCTTTCCAAGCTGTCGGTTTTGTTGAAAACAAACAACTAGAAGCAAAGAGCAAACTACCGATCAAGATTGAGCAAAAAGTGCTACGGCCAGAAGTGTATCAAAGCACAAGGCTTTTTGAATCAGCACAAAGTTCCTTCCAAACATTTAGGGATACTCAGACCCAAGAAACACGCATTCTTTATGGCAACTTTGATGAGTATGAGGTTAAAACAAAAAGCCTGCGAGCAAAAGATTTTCTGCGAGTTATTCATCAATTTATAGATGACCAAGGATCAAGTCTAGGTTTTAGCAAAGATGACTTATCACCGGTCCAAGACGCTACTTTAATCAACGAGTCAGAGCAATTCTTCAAATTCAAAGTAAGGCGAGCTGGTTTGATTGTTGCCGACTCTAATATCGACTTTCGCTTTAAGTATGGCCAACTTAGCCAAGTAATTAACCAAAGCTATAGCGAAGCTATTTATGAACCCACAAGCACTAATTTTGATATGAGCGGCGTCTTTGATCCAAGTTTTAAGATAATTCCTGAGCAAAAAGCCGATTTCTTTCGAGTTGCTTTTGACAAGGATTTACAAGGATATCGTCTAAGAAAAGTACGCAGCGTCTCACTTTCAAATAAGGCTGGCGCTTATTTAAAAGCACAAGTTGATGTTGATAGTGGTGAAGTTTTCGAGGTTAAAGATACCAAATTATTTGCCTCCCTTTCTGTTTCAGGGCCTGTTCATGAACGTTGGTATCATGAGCCATTAGTTGTTGCCCCCTTCCCTTTTTTGAGTCTCACAGCAGGTCAATCACGTGTTACTACTGATGAGGCTGGTCAATCAATCGGCATCGATACGTTATCAGCCCCTGCTTTTTCCCATCTAAACGGTCCATTTGTCAGCATCGAAAATCTAAGCGGCACAACCGTAGCTGGCACAGCCATGGCTGATAACGGTAATTGGATATTGAAATTGCCCAAGGGCGATATGGCTCCCCACCTTGATAAGATCACCTCTCAAAGCATGGTGTTCTTAGCTATAACAAAACTTAACCAACAGCTTAAACGCTACATCAATGCGCCATGGTTAAACCGTCCATTAGTAGCCTACACCAACTTAAATCGCACCTGTAACGCCCACTGGGATGGACGCACTATTAACCTTTACTCTGGTGACTCTCAGTGCGCCAATACTGGCCTTATCACTGATGTCATTTATCATGAATTTGGTCACGGCCTTGACGCTAACACAGGTGGTATTGAGGACGGTGCTTTTTCTGAAGGCTTCGGTGATATTCTTGCTATGACTATGACCCACTCAAATCTTCTCGGTATTGGCTTTTTTGTCGATGGTGCAGGTCCAGTTCGTGATCTTGCTGCTGATAAGATTTACCCACGAGACGCGGGCGAAGTTCATGATGAAGGCATGATCATTGGCTCTACTTTTTGGGATCTATATGTTGCTTTGAAGGACCGTTTTGGCGAGGAAACAGCTGGCCATATGCTATCAAACTACTCTTATAAAATGATCTTCACAGCTCGCACCTACCTGGATGTTTATCATGCTCTACTAGTTATTGATGACAACGATGCTAATCTAAGCAACGGCACACCTAACCTTTGTCTTTTAAATGAAGTTTTCTCTCAACATGGGCTGGCGCAAAAAGACAATGCTTGCTCTCTTGCTTCGATCAGGGATGTACAAATTACAGATGCTGATCAGGATCAAATCATTGAACCAGGTGAGAGTGTTTCTTTGCGCTTTTTAGCATACAACGCTACCCGCAGTCCTCTTGAAATGCTTGTTGGCAAAGTAAGTACTCGCGATGAAGCAATTTTGTCGGTAGAACAACCAAAGTTAGCATGGGATGTCCTTGAAGGCGGCAAAAGCCAGTACAGTACAAACGAGGCCATCCTTAAGATCAATCAGGATGCCGCTTGTGGCGCAAAGTTTACTACCCAACTAACCCTAACTGCCCAAAACAAGAGCATCACAACAAACCATACCCTGCAAGTTGGCAAAAATATAGGGCAACCGCTCCTCTATACTGTTCAAGATCTGCCAACATCAATTCCTGATATGGATACCCTTCGTATTCCAATAGACGTGCAAGGGGGAGATTGGACGAACAATGAAACTATCTCTGAAGCCTCACTTGCCTTCCATATCACGCATAGCTACCGAGGTGACATTCGTGTTCGACTAACCTCCCCATCAGGCCAAAGCGTTGATATCTACCGTGGCCAAGGGCGCGAGCATGATGTTGACTACAATGCTGATATCACTGCATTAATCGAAAGGCAGCCAGGAGCTGGCACCTGGTATCTTGAGGTCTCCGATGTCATGAGGCGTGACTATGGATCCCTTGACAATGTATCTTTGACCCTTCGTCCTAATAAGTTTATCTGCAACTAAAACGCAGGTTTCCGAGGAACTTCACAAGCAGTTCCTCAGGAAGCATCTTTAGCTAAAACAGCTCGGGCCTACAAAAGACTAGCGATAAAAGCCTTGCCTTTTCTTACCTCTTTGACTATATTCGTCTGCTAGCTTAGCCGCATGGCTTATACTTCTGTTATTATTTTGGCAATATAAAGGTTTTTGAAAATATGGCACGTTATACGGGACCTCGTCTAAAACTAATGCGCGCAGTTGGTATGCAATTACCCGGCTTGTCCAGAAAGAGCATCGAACGGCGCCCAAACCCTCCAGGCGTAAAAGAGGGACGTTTTCGCAAGAAGAAGAGTGAATTCGGGACCCAGCTGCTAGAAAAGCAAAAACTTCGCTATAACTACGGTATTTCAGAAAAATATCTTCGAAAAGTTGTAGGAGAAGCTTTCACCTCCAGAGGACACTCCGGTCACAAGCTTCTTGAGATCTTGGAATCACGCCTTGATAGCGTTGTATTCCGAGCTGGTTTTGCTCCAACAATCCCAGCAGCTCGCCAACTTGTCTCTCATAACCATATTCGCGTCGACGGCAAAAGAGTGAACATCGCTTCTTACCGCGTACGAAAAGGTCAAGTTGTCACAATTACTGATAAATGCGCTAAATTGCCTATGGTAGTTGACACGATCGAAAGACCAGCACTATCAAGACCAGCTTGGTTGACATTTAATACTGATACACGTACAGCCCAAGTAATTTCTGCTCCAGACAGAGATTCATTCCCATTTGCGATCGAAGTTAACCTCGTAGTAGAATACTACGCAAGGAGCGTTAAGCGCTAATCGTTGTGGTGAGCCGGTGTGGATACTCACAGTGAAAAATTTCGTCAATTCGTTCGCTCTCTAAAGACTTCAACTTTTGATAGCGACGAAGACACCGACCTTACCCCACAAGCCTGCGCCCTCACCACTTGCACCTGCGATCTCTGTCAAAACCGTGGATTTAGCACCTTTACTGATAAAGGCTTTATCTCAGCTAGAATTTGCCCTTGCGTCAAATCTTGCGATCTTTGTCGAGGCACCAGTCAGCGACTAGATGATGGCAAAGCAAAGCACTGCCTTAGCCCCTGGCCTATCAGCATTGTCCAATCTCTCAATGCCGCAAAATTACCCGCACGTTATTTGCATGCAAGCATCCGCGATTTCTCAAATTTCTCTGGAAATCACAAGCAGGTTATTCAAAACATTGACAATTGGCTCAAAAGCTTCAAAACTCAAGCACAGCCAAAAGGACTTATTTTAGGTGGCAACGTTGGTGTCGGCAAAACTTATTTGTTAGTAGCTGTTGCCAAGCACCTAGCTCATATGGGGCTACGTATTCAATTTGTCGATTTTTTTCAGCTGATTTCTGAAATTAAGCACAATATTAGCCAGAACATTAAACAAGAAGAATTGATTAACCCCTTAATCGAAACAGATGTCTTACTCATTGATGAGTTAGGCAAAGGTCGCCAAACAGATTTTGAACACACTGTGATCGACCAAATCGTTATGGGCCGTTATAACCAAAATAAGATTATTCTCGCCTCAACCAACTGCCAGCTTAAAGCAGGTCCAAACCCCTATGCCAATAAAGATCTCGACAAAGGCGACCGTAGTCAGTTTATAGCTCGCTACTTTCCGCCGCTAGTCGACACCGTAGGAGAAAGAGTTTACTCAAGGTTATACGAAACCACACATTTTCTTGAGCTTGATGGCAATGATTACCGCAAAGAGCCGCGATGATCTGTAGCACCCAAATACTAGAAAACATGCAAAGCTCTTCTTTTCTCGGCCTAACCTTTACAGATGGCATTCCTGCTCTTGATAAGAGATTTTTCACCTGCTGCGGCGCTCAAGGCTATTTTTACGATGAAATAGAAGGCGCCCAAAGAGTCTGCAATCTGCGTAAACGGCTCTCTTTGATAGAAAAGCTAGCCAAATCCTTTGAAGCAACCTGGCAAATTCCTTTTAGCTTAAATCTTGAGCTATTCAGCTCAACAGAGCTCACCTTCATCAGAAGGACATTCGACAATTATCGAAGCAACAGACAAAAAAAAGGCCATGCTTTTACTACCTTCTCTAAAGCCATAGAACCAAGTATCAAACTCTGGCATTTAGCTTTTTTTGCCAGCTGGCACTATGCTATACCAACCCACATTATCACGTTGTCCCAGAAAACCTCACTTAACACAGCCTTTTTGACCCGAGGCCAAGAACACCCTCTCATATTCATTGAGCAAAAAGGCTCGTTTTTTAATGCTGAGATCGCCACAGAGTTTAGCGCTATTGTCAACTGGTGCGATCAACATGAAATTGGCATATGGATCGATTTATTCCAAGAAGCTCCTAAAGCACCGCAG
>CALBMD010000443.1 GCA_937896265.1 uncultured Pseudomonadota bacterium | reverse complement strand
TTTGGCTAGTCTTTCCTCAAATTTACGATACCAACGCCCGGTATTATATTTTTTTTCATTTGATCCAGTCACAAACGTTTTTAGCCCTAAGTCCAAGCCAATTTCTGCTCTGCCAGTTTGACTATGCAGACCAAGATCTTTGGCAGCAACCTTTACAAGAGGATTGAAGTCGTACTTGTTTAGCCATTTTCCTCGATTGCGCACAGCATCGTAGGCCGTTTCGTTAAGCATCCCATGGTGCCAATGCCAAACTATCTTTCGCCAAGAGCCTTGTCGTGGCCAGTGGTCGATTTGGACCACTGGCTTTGCAGGAGTGGGATGTTTGCATTCCCAAGCGCTTTATTCGTCGAGAAATCGGCTTTTGCATTGTCGGTCCCTATAAGCATCCTTTCTTTGCCGATTTAAAAGCAGCTGGGCAATCGATCGACCCCAAGCTTATCCTGCAAGGTAACAACGGCACCCAGTGGCGAACGTTTTGCTTTTGCGATCGGGGTGAGGTCGTGGGTGCCTCCTTTTCCGGAGGCCTCGTATTGTCGGGGCCTAATGATTGTCAACCAACGCAGCAAACCAACCTAGGTTTCAACCTTCGAGTCAGCGATGAAGTGTTGGGCAAGGTTCCTGTTTGGGGGGGCAAGCCGTTCATGCTTCCCCTGCAAGCGGTGCTCACAAATGCCAGCACAGTTGTCAGCCATGGCAGGCCCCGTCTAAACCCATCCCGGCTAAGGCAATCGTCGCGTTCTTAGGCACCAAGGGGGGCGGCAAGGATACCTGCGCCGACTATCTCGTAAAGCGTTACGGTTTTCAAAAATACGCCCTAGCCGATCCAATGAAGCACGCGGTCAAGTCGCTATTTCATTTTAAGCGACGCGCAGCTTTGGGGTAACCAAAAAGACGTTATCGACCCCGACTGGCAACTAACGCCACGCCAGATTATGCAATTTGTTGGCGTCGACACGTTGTATTCGGGATTGGGCAAGGCCTTTCCTCATCTTGGCAACAGCTTCTATATCCGTGCCTTTAAGCGCTGGTTAGAGAAAACAGGTAACGGCCGTGTGGCAATCAGCGACCTGCGCTTAGCTGAAGACGTGATAGCGCTGCAGAAGATGGGCGCGATCATTGTTCGTCTGGAACGTCCTGACTCCGGGCCTGTCGATTCCCATATATCCGAAAGCGGCGTCTATGACATCGTCAACTTCGACATCGTCGTGCGCAACGATGGCAGCATTGAAACGCTCCACGAAAAACTTGAAACCGACGTGATGGCCCTATTACAACAACAAGAGCCAGCCAACAAGGACCACGCATGCACAGCCTGCAGACAACGTTTAAGGAACTAGTGGCACTCCGTGACCCCAAATCTTAAACTAAGCGGTCAGGATCCACGAAAAAGAGGTCATTTATGTTAGAAAAGCAGTCAAACAGGTTAATAGAGTTCGAAGAAACGATTGAGAGCTACCGTAAGCAGTTATTTAGCCATCCGGTATATCAGAAGATCCAAGAATTGTCGGCAGTAAGACAGTTCATGACCCATCACGTTTTTGCAGTGTGGGATTTCATGTCACTTTTGAAATCCCTACAACAAAAGCTAACCTGTGTGCAATTGCCATGGATGCCAGCAAGAGATCCAGTTTTAGCTCGTTTCATCAACGAGATCGTTTTGATAGAAGAATCCGATGAGATCATTTGCGGTGAATACTTAAGCCACTTTGAGCTCTATCTGCTGGCGATGGCCGAGGTTAATGCTGATACCACACCCATTAATGCTTTCTTGGCGAAGGTTCGAGACACGGATGATGTCAAATCTTTGATTGATTCTCTTGCCCAAGAGGAAGGAGTTTTTGCTTTTATGGCCACGACTTTCGAACTAGCAAAGCGAACGCCACATGAGGTGGCCGCCGCTTTCCTTTTTGGACGCGAAGACATTATCCCACAAATGTTCACGCAGATTCTGAAGAAACTTGATTTATTCGACTCAACAGCATGTCGACATTTTCGCCACTACTTGGCCAGGCATATCCAAGTCGATGGAGAGGACCACGGACCACTATCCCGCCGCATGCTCATAACTTTATGCGCAGAGTCGTCGCTAAACTGGAAGCAGGCCAGCCAATCTGCAATCTTGGCTATTAAGGCAAGGATTGCTTTGTGGGATCATATTTCATTGAACATTTGATTAAGATCTGGTTCAAATGCTAGGAGGTTGACATGGATACAAGCAGCCCTAAATTTTAGGGCCTTTGTACCGCCATGGCATGAGCACTCTATTTAGTCTAAACGTAGTTTTCTGGCGCTGTTTTTCTACAAGATTCTAATTCCAAACAGTGCTTATAGATCCTATGCACTAATGGATAACTCGATAGATCAAGGTTATTGCGCAAGGCATTATAGCATTGAGGGATCAAGCACAAATCAGCAAAAGACAACTGGCTGCCAACGCTGTAGGTCCCAGCAACTCCAGATTGCAAGATCTCTTCATAGCTAGCTAAACCCCTATCAATCCATTTTCGTGACTGCACTTCTCTCTCTGCTGGGTCTTTATATTGCTCAAGAGCAGTCATATTCTGCAAAGGTTGGGTCCCAGCAACTATAATTTGCGCCAACTGACGGACTCGCAAGCGACTGATTGGATCGTTTGGCAACAAAGCAGGGGTAGGGTAGTTTTCTTCAATCCATTCTAAAATTGCCATCGACTCGCCATAATACTGGCCATTTACTTCAAGCACTGGCACATAGTGAGTGGGATTTTTCTTCACATGTCCACCTTCGTGCTGTTCAGCTTGCAAAAGATTTACAGCAACCAGTTTTACAGGAATATTTTTATGATGAAACGCCCAACGTACACGCCAAGAGCAGGATGATCGGTAGTAGTGATAAAGAATCATATTTGACACAATAATTCTCCTAAAATAGCTTTAGAAAGCTTTCTTTATTATGAATTATCATACCTTGGAACAAAGCGAATTACTTTAGATATAGTTCAAGATCTCTGACAAGAGTTTCTTATAGCTTTCCGCAACGGTGAAGCACCATGATGGGGTTGTAAGAGAAAACTGGGGTGGACAATGGGATTTGAACCCATGTATGTCGGAATCACAATCCGATGCGTTAACCGCTTCGCCATGCCCACCACAACTCTAGATCCCAAAGAATATTCAGAAATGAGCCGTTGTCAAGCAAAACCTCCTCTGTAAGATATAATCGACATAAGCAGTCGCTGGCGCAAAATTCAAAAATGGCGATGTTGGCTGCAAAAATCGCTCCTAGCTGTGCTGAAATGTACTGTCTTCGTTGCGATTTTATTGCCGCCTTGCATTTTAGAATTTGGCACCAGCGTCGTTCGTAAATTCGCGCCAGCGACTAAGTACCAACTCGGGGGTTTTGATCCATGCGTCATTTGTTCTACAAAATCAGTGCTGTAGTTTTTGGTTTTATCACTTTAGCTACTTGTATTTGGGGTCCAAGTTTTTTATGGACCCTCGTATTGATCGCTCCTATTTTTGGTATAGGTGTCGCTGATGTGTTTAATAAAAAACAGACCATCAAAGCCAATTTTCCAGTTATAGGACGTTTCCGCTACTTCTTTGAACTTATCCGCCCTGAAATCCAACAATATTTTATTGAGTCAAACTCTGATGGCGCCCCTT
>CALBMD010000442.1 GCA_937896265.1 uncultured Pseudomonadota bacterium | reverse complement strand
GGTGAGGGATACTTTGAACTCCGGGATAAAGTCAGCATATGAGTCCATAGTGATAGCTTTGTTTGATTTGTTTGAGCAAAGCCGCTTTAGCTTGTTTGCAAACGACGGCTCATTTAGCTTGGCAACGTAGCGGCGTTTATAAACTAAAAAGGCATAGTGAATTATCGGCCGTAGCATATTTTCAGCTGGGGAATTTGGTTGACCAGCAAGGTATTCTTCTACAGCAGTTAGAATTTGACTTCCGACTTGATCATCGATTTGATCCTCGATAGGACCGACTTGAGCCCTGACTTGACCATTGACTGGAGCCCAGAGTAGACCCAGACTGGGTTCTCGACTTGAGGCAAGGCTTTAAGCCAGATTTGACTCCCGACTGTCAACTCTACTATCGTCTCTGCAGCGACTAGCAGCATCGGGTTTACACCCGCAATCTTCAACTGAATCCAGTCCGTAAATACAGGCTCTTATCTCTCAGTATTCTCTCCAGAGCTTTGGTGAGGCCTGCTAGATCATAGCATCGCCAGCCATCTTTATTATGCTCATCGTGAAATTTTGGAACACCCGATGGCTTTTTTACCCAAAAGCACTCTGGGTGCTTGCCACAAAAATTATTGTTCATTGGATATGAATAGAAGGCGTTATAAGCACTTTGCTGAAGCTCTTGGATCAGTAAGCTGCTTTGATCAACTGCGCCGACATCTGAACAATGTGAACAAGCGATGCTCAACGCCTGATCTGGAATATAGGTTAGGACTTGTTGTTGTAAATATGATGGCAGGGCCAAAAACGCTTCTTTTCTAATTCCTCTTTATTTTCGGTTGCTGAGCCAAAGGCATTCAATCCAATAGCTAAAAGCGTGAAGGCAAAAACCAAATTGCTTATTCTCATAAACTAGTCCCTGTATCTATGTTAGAAAATTTGCGATTATTAACAGATCAAGGCTTTAAAATGCAAATAAAAAGTGGAATTTTGTGGACAGCACTGGGCTAGCCTAGTTGATAGCAATTTGGATCATGAGAATATCCTCGATTTTAAAAGCCCTGTCGGTGATTTCAAGTGCCACTGCTGGAACGATGCCAGTGGTAAAATGTTTGATGACAAAGTTCCTGACAATCCAGCTTACATCAAGCATTCTTTGAAGATGCTTTGATGCCTTTGCATAGGTGTTAGTCTTTCTGCGAAAAGCGGAATGAGTTGCCGAGCTAGGGACAGGCAGACAGGCAGTAATCAAGATGGCTGTCATGACTCTGATTGATCAGCACGACCTTTCAAAGAAGCAGGTGACAAAGTAAATGACCCAAGTACTACCTCTATGCTAAATCAAAGAGATGAGAAGGTGCATCTCTAGCCCAAATCCGATATTAGCAGGATCCTATAACCACTTGTTTTTTCACAAATTCCAATTTTTATTTGTATTTTAAAGCCTTGATCTGTTAGTATTTCACAAATTTTCTAACATAGATACAGGGACTAGTTTATGAGAATAAGCAATTTGGTTT
>CALBMD010000441.1 GCA_937896265.1 uncultured Pseudomonadota bacterium | reverse complement strand
ATGGCGTTTTTCTTTGTTTTTGTCTAATAACTTTTGTTTATGAAAAATTATTTTTTCCTGTTAGCCCTCGCAACAATAACGAATTGCACCTATTTCTCACAACAAAGCTCGAAAGAGCCTTTATGGTTTTCTTCATTGATTCACCAGCTCCGCGTCCATATCTTCAACCCATATGACCTAAATAATGCAGAAACACTAGCTGTCTATTTGCATGGAGATACCCCCGGTGATGAAGGCGAATATATGCTGCATGCCGCCCGCAAAGTCTCTTTGCAAAATCTTGTTTCAGCTGCGATTATTCGACCCGGATACAGAAATAGTAGAGGAGACTTTTCAACTGGTTCAACAAACGGAGAACGCGACAATTATTCCATTGAAAACATCGAATCTATTTGGCAAGTGACTCAAAAGTTAAAAACTAAGTTCCAAGCAAAAAAGCTTGTTCTAGTAGGCCACTCTGGTGGCGCTGCGATCGCAGCGAACCTTGCAGCAATACATCACGAGGAAATCGATGGCTTAGTGCTTATCAGCTGCCCCTGCGACATTCATGCTTGGCACCCTGACTGGACAGTTAGTTTATCGCCTCTAGACTTAGCAGATCGGTATTCAAAGGACATCAAAGTCATCGCATTGACAGGTCAAGATGATACTGCCACTCCGCCTTATTTAGCAGAGGTTTTCATTTCCACGTTAAAAAAACATAGATTGACTAACGTTGAGCTACGAGTTCCCAAGAAAATGGGGCATAATTTTATAATAAAAAGACCAGAGGTCATTGATGCGATAAGTGAACTTATAACTCAAGTTCCCAGAGAAAAGGAGGTTTGGAAGAGTGAGGGAACCGTTGCTCCTCCAAGTAAAAACAATGCATGCAAGTAATGCATCACAACAAAATAGGTGATCTGTCAATCCTATTATAACAATGATAAAACCTGTAATATCGCGAAATTTTGATTTTCTTAGCTATCCCAGAAAGTACCGTTTCACATCAATTTTTTGAAGCTAAAGGTGAAGAAGGTTGGCAGGCTCTAAAGCAAGGAATCGCTATGGTGCCCAGTGAGGTGCCAGTGATTCTTAACGCTAAACGAGGAGACATCAGATTCTACAGCTAAAGCTTATGCTCAGGCTGCTTTTGATGTCCTAGGTGCTGGGGCCTTGACAGTCAATCCCTATTTAGGGGTAGATTCTTTAGCCTCTTTTCTTACTTACCATAACAACGAAGTTTTTGTGTTGACGCGCACGAGCAATGCTGGTGCTAGCTGGTTACAAGACATACAAGATGAAGCTGGTTGCTTGATTTATGAGCGCATTGTGGCCTCTCTTGCTGCCAGCCAAGTGGGTTTTGTTGTCAGCGCAACGGCACCACCTGACGCTTTAGATCGGGTGCGGCGACTGGCGTTCCAGGCTTGGATTTTGGCGCTAGGTGTGGGTGTACAGGGAGCAGATTTAGAGGCTGACTTGCAATTTTAGATGTTTTTCTTGCAAAGGAAGCAAAGAGGAGTCTAATAAATCTCCTTTGCTAGATGAAAACGTCTAATTTGCTCGATATGGGAAATGGCAGAATCTACTTAGGCAACCCAAAGCTAAAGATAGTCCCGTTACTTTTCACAAAAGCTCCCGCAGAAACTCCTGTGTAGGCAGAAGTGACTCCATAGAGTGTTTTACCGTCTGTGCTAATTAGAAGTCCGCTAGAGGGTATTGCGGATTCATTCTGTAAAGTAAAGCTATAGATTGATGAATACCCTGAACCGTCGTTGCCAAATTTGAAAATCTCTCCGCTATTTGCTCCGCCGTATCTAGTCACCCCGTAAAGGTTGCCATCAGTATCGAGAATAAGGCCGCCCTTTGGGTAATCAGCACGATTAAAGACGTGAAGAACAGAATATGCTGAGCCGTCAGTGCCAATGCG
>CALBMD010000440.1 GCA_937896265.1 uncultured Pseudomonadota bacterium | reverse complement strand
TCTGGCAATCGAGAAGGCAACATCAAAATGTCGTAGTAGCTGTCTAAATCGTATTGGTCAGCACTACTAGCGCTAAATGCAACTAGAGTATAAAGGGATACAAGAATTACAGGAATGCTCTTCAATATCATTGGATCTAGTCCTTAGCTTAATATAGTGAGAACAGGCGTCAAATGGTAGCAAGATTAAGAGTGTAAATCAAGAATTTCGCAACCAGCCACAGGGCATACGCATCTAAATTGCCTTGACGTAAAAAGCAACGCAAAGTCTGGAAAAACCACGCAACTGGTTTCCAAAAAAAGCCTTATTGGGAGACACTAGCTGCGCAGTTTTCTCCCAAACCCTCATCTTTGCTGTTGTAGGAAGATCAAGCGATCGGAAGGGTGAAGAAAAATTCAGTACCGTGATCGTTAGATGTGCAACCAATCTCGCCGCGGTGCATTTCTACAAACCGTTTAGCGATAGCTAACCCCAGGCCCCAGCCATCTGCTTTTTTTCCGGTAGCAAAGGTGCTAAAGATTGTTGAGCGACGTTCTGAAGAAATGTAGCTTCCAGAATTACCTATGATAACTTGTATCCAACCGGCTTGAGTATTGACAAGTTCTTTGCTAGAAATCCAAATTGACCCTCCAGAATTGACTGCACGGATAGCATTGCCTAAGATATTTTCTATAACTCGTATAATTTTGCTAGGGTCAACACAGACAAGGCTCTTATGTTGCCAATTGATATTTACTGATTGCACCTTAGTTAGGAGAATCTGATTAAGGCGTAATGAAGGCTCAATTAAAGCATCTAAGGTGGTTACTGTGGAGTTGAGCAAATCATCTTGGCCAATCTCATAGAGATTTTGCACTAATGATTCACCTGCTGTCATCGCTTGTTCCAAGCTTGAACGGCTTTGTTTCATCATATGATCAAAGACATTGCGGCTTTGATCGTGTACTTGCAGAAGGGCCCGCATCATCGCAAAAGGCTTTTTGATATCATGAGCGATCATTTGAGCAGAGTCTGATACTGCTTTAAAGCGCAGCATCTCAACATTCTCATGAGTCAGTTCTTTGATTTCATACAAACTCTTCTCAAGTGTGCTTTTGAATCGATGTAATGCTTGCGATAATCGTGAAAACTCATCAATACCGTGATGTTGGTGGTCGAAGTTCATAAATTCGACAGCGGATAAGAGCTCAGCCTTACCTCCGCTTGCTGGTAAACGAGACAATTCCTTCACCGAGGAATCAATGAAGCGGCTAATTGGTGTTAGCAATCGACCTAGAAGTAAACTAGCTAACAAAAAGAAGATAATAAAAGGAGCAACAGCTATGAATAAGATGGTCGTTTGATAAGACCTAAGCGTTTGGTTGTTAAATCCAATGATAAGATGGCCTAGGTCATTGTTATGACGTCTAATAACTGCTGAAGCTTGTTCAATGGAGGTACCATCTACAGAATACCCTTGGCGAAAGTGTAATTCTTGTGTATGAACGCCGGCAAAAAATATTTTTGTCAGTTCAATATCTTGATTAGATTCAAGGTGAGCAATTTTTTTGGTATCAAATGGTTTATCTGCCCAGTCATCTTGCGATGCGCTAATCACTTGCCCATTTTCTCGCAGCACTGCAAAATAAAGAATATCATCTAGGCTCATAATCCATGGACGAAACACAGCTTCTAATCTTCCTGCATCGCCCATATCAAGTACATCACTTGCATACTCAACAGCGCTGATCATCATTTGTTTTCGTTGCGATCTTTGGCTATCTAAAACCCATTTTTGAAGCCCATGCAGGGAAAAGATTAAGAAGATTCCCATGCAAGATCCATAAGAGATAATCGATATAAGCATTAAGATTGTTTTGAGTTCACGAAGTTTGCGCAGCACCTATCCCTCAATGTGTAAGGCAACAGTATTGAAAATGACTCGCTTGCGATCATAGGTATCTTTAATTTGGAAAATAATCGCAGGGCCTCCCCATTCTATACGTAAGGGCTTTTGCTGGTGTGCGAAGGCAACTACATAATTGGGCAAGGCAGCTTTTGGTAGGATGTACTTTCTTCCGTCAATGGTGGTAATGCGCATTGTACCCAAGGGCGCTCGAGCAAAAGCTAAAATATCTGTCAGAGCTATACAGGTTGGTTGTTCTTTAGCTGGGGCAAGCTGATTGCCGCGAATACCGCGATTTTGAGGTAGATAGTTATAGACCTTCACGGCTCTTTGCCCTATAGAGTGGAAGACTTTTAGCAAATTGATACGGTTTATTTTATTTCTATGGTGAAGCTCAAGAACTGGAGAACTGAAGTCGCCAAAAACTAAGCAAGAGGTGTTCCAAAAGCGCAGAGCTCCGGCTCGAGTTGAACGTGAAATGATTTTGAAGGGCCCGCCAAATCTTAGAGGTAACGGTTGATGATTGAGACCAACAATACAGTAAGGGTCGTTTTGAAGAAACTCTTCAGTTGGCATAGAGGCAAGGAAAGCTCCAGTCTCTTGAAATAGGGTCAGTTTACCACTCGTAAGGCCTCGTTGCTGCAAAGCTTTAGCTAAATTGAAGAACTGATGAGGCTGTGGTTTTTGAAAAGGAAAGTCGCTGTCAGCAAAGGTAGTAGTAATCGGATTCATTGAAAGATCTAGTGGCGAGAGAAGTTCTACTTTTTCTTTCCTCACTTGCTTGATAGAAAGTGTTGTAGAACCGCTTGCTAGCAAAGCAGGAAAGCAAAAGAAGATTAGCAGCAGCGCCTTTTTATTGGTTCTGAGCTTTTGTATCGTTGATAAGTTTTTTCCAACGAGGGTCTTTTTCACAAAACGGTCCTATTAAGGTGACAAACTCTGTAGCGTCGGACTTTCTTAAGATGCTCTCAGCTTTGACTCTCTGAAATCGAGAATTGGCATGCGTTGCTAGATAGTTTCGTCCAAGTAAAAAGACGACTTGCACTTTGCTATTTTCTGCCAAGCGACCCGTACTGCGTAATTCAAGGGCCCACCACATAATAGCCCCCATGCACATGGGGCAAGGCTCGCCTGAAGTATAGATAGTAAAACCTTCTTGAGGGAGGTCGGTGTTTTTAAGGGCATTGATAAGGTTGGTTTCTGCATGTTCTAAGAAACCTGTGCAATCTGCTTGAGCTAATACATGCCCATTAGAACCAACAGCACTGGCAACATAAGTTTGCTGCTTTTCTTGTGCAAAAGTTAGAAGGTTGTCTATTTGAGGTTGATGCATAAGTGATCCGTTTTTTTTCGTAGCAGGACGCCAAACGAAGTACGTGGAAAAAGAGCTAGTTTGTTGTCCTAAAGTAGGAGAGCTAGGCTCTGGGGGTGTGAACAATTTCTCGTGGGAGGTCAATAATGGCGAGCTTGGCGTATTAGTTAAAGCTCTCATCAAAAATTTCTTATAGCTATGGATGCGGAGGTTGTTAGATGATGCCTCAATGGGGGAGCTTGAGTGTGCTATGAAAAATAACGTAAGAAAGTAAAATAATTTTTGGCTCATAATTAAATCCAAATATAAGTTTGGCAGATGTTACTATGGGCAAGAGGCTTTGTAAAGCCACGTTAGAACGGTG
>CALBMD010000439.1 GCA_937896265.1 uncultured Pseudomonadota bacterium | reverse complement strand
GATTTGCTTCTCACCGCGCAGCACTGTGTTGCTGCCTTACGCGAAGTCTATGTTAGCTGGGATGATGAGCAAGCAAGTAAGCAAGGACAAATTATCGCTATCAATGTAAAAGACGATTTAGCTCTAATCCGCATCGAATCTGACTTCAAGCGCCCAGCTATTCCTATTCTTACAAATGATAAAACCGTCAACGTAGGGACGGAAGTTTTTGCCATTGGTCACCCACTAGCTGCCGATCTATATAGCTGGGAGGGCTTTAAATTTGATTTTGTCTTCGTGCTAACTCGCGGAATGGTTTCTAAAGTAAATAAAGGCCGCTTTTTTGCAGACGTATCGGTCTCTGGTGGCAACTCCGGTGGACCAATACTGGACAAAAGCGGCACCATCATTGGTATTGTGTCCAAAAAATTTGCTGGTCCATTCGCTGGACAAATGAGTATCAATACTAGCCATCAAAAAATCAATGAATTCTTATTATCAACTCAAACACAGAAAACAAAAGAACCAGTATCCATTTTTTTTGCACGTTCGAATATATCAGTCAATTACAAGCTGGCACATGATACTCGGTTTTCAAAGCCAGATGGCAAGGGTTATAGCTTTGATTTGGACTTATTTGATCGCTTTCATTTTAGCTATGGACGCTATTCTTTCAAAAACGTAGGTCAGCAATCTGCATCACGAAAGGATCTGCGACTTGGCTATATCATGGAATTGCCTCTGACAAGAACTATCCCCTTGCGTTTGGGACTCCTCTTTCTAGATAGCAAGGTCTCAAAATTTGGTGATTTTCGCAAGACCGACCGCGCAATTGGCTGTCAATTAGGTATATTCTCTGATCTACTAAGACTTGAATATTTCAACTTTCTAAACAAAGAGCATGACAATTCCACAATCCTTTCGATCAATTTGCTACCCCTGATCTCTAATCTTTTTTAAAGAAGTAAAGCACCCTAATGCGCCTGCAAGCAGTAGCGGCATGGAGCAGGAAGTTGATCTTTGCTATAGTTTGAGTCACAGCTTAACCCGAGCAGACATAAAGCTCTATGTACCTACTAGTTATTGACACACAGTCCGGGATAGTCCTACAACTGCTGCAGGTTCGGGTTGTATTGCGTTCATTCACAACAACAAAAACACCATGTCGCCCAATGGCCTTATACTCCAATATGGTGCGAAAAGATAACCAGCCGGCATCAAGCACTGATTTGGCCATTCTTGTCTTGCATAACTTCTTGCCGCTAACATCTCCTGCAACGATCAAGCTATTTTCTTTTACAAGTCTATCGCTTAGTTTATGCAGATCGTCGCTTCTCTTGTTCTTGATTTTAGCGTGGATTGTCTTCACTTGCTTTGCTTTATTAGCACGCTGAGCTTTTGCCAGTTTTCGTCAATTAGAAACTCGCTAACGCTCGTACAGGCCTAGGGTGGAGAGTGAACTCCACCCTGGCCAT
>CALBMD010000438.1 GCA_937896265.1 uncultured Pseudomonadota bacterium | reverse complement strand
CCTCTTCAAGAAGCTCATATACTCTCTTACCACCGATTTCTTTAATGAAGCTTGGAAGTCTTGGCCCTTGATCTCTGCCAATCAACTTCTGATAAACAGCAACAAAGACTTCTTTAGCATCTAGGTTTTCTGGGTTGATCACTTTATCCCAGATAGCCTCGTTAATTTCCTTGGGGCTTAAGGTCTCTGTATCTATTTCAGCTAAGAGATTGCGTAGACAATGGATTGCTTTGCTTTGCGAAGGCGACAGGTCAACCTTAGCTGCTTTTTCGCGTAAAGAATATCGAAAGACAGCTGGAGCATAGTCTGCTAGCCAGTTGCAAACATTAGCTGCTCTGAGACGAAAGGCTGCGATATCTTCGTTTTCAGTTATTTCATCTTTATAATAACGAGCAAAAGTGCGTTCAATATCAAGATTACAGATCTGAAGCCTGTTGCAAAGATCTCGAAAGCTAGCTCTTTTTGGCTGCCGTTCTAATGGGTGGCTTTCTGTCAGCGAAAACTCATAGGACCTCTTCTGCATGGTCCAAGTTTTTTCCTGCTCGTTTTTTGGGTCGAAAACAAAGGCTTCGGCGCGATCAAATTCATCGTGGATTTTAATGACATCTTCATCAAAAGCTATAGCAAAATCGTGATTAGGACGTTGATTTGAAAAAATCCAACGAACAATTTGTGGTTCATAGATTTTTAGAACCTGTCCTAAGGTGTAGAGTTCGCCAGAAGAAGAAGACATTTTGCCAGCTCCTCCTTTGATTCTCACAAAATCATATTGCAAGTAACTAGGAGCTGTTTGGTTCCAAACAATCTTGACAATTTCTTTGCCTGTATCAAAAGAGCCCCCTTGGCTGGAATGGTCTTTACCTCCAGGCTCAAAATCAACTTTTTCATAGTGCCAACGCATTGGCCAATCAACACGCCAAACTAATTTAAGATTGCGAGTTGTTCTGATGTCGACAGTTTCGGTAAAGTTGCAGTCTTTGCATGCATAAGCATAAGACCATCCCCCTTCATAGCGTTCCCAGGCCATTTGATCACTTTCGCATTTACCACAGTAGATGCTAGTGGGTAGCCAGTCGCTAGCTAATGGCTCTGTTCGGTGCTGGTTTAGAAGCTCAATAATAGCCTGCCTTGCATTCAAAGCATCGTAGACTTGCTGAGCATAGTCACCATTAGAGTATTTTTGTTCTTGGTATAGATATTGAGGGAAGATGCCAACATTAGATAGCTCAGCCTCAAACTCCATCGTTCGCCCCTGAGCAAACGAAGTGCCTTTACCCCAGGGATCGGGGATTCTAGCTATCGGGCGGCGTAAATATGGTTCAAAACCCTTTGGATCAGGAACATTTTTAGGCACCTTGCGGAAGGTGTCAAAATTGTCCCAGCTGTATATAAAACGCACACGTTTGCCTAAGGCTTTTAAAGCACGGGCTACAAGGTCAACAGTAATAACTTCTCGAAAGTTGCCGATGTGGATCAGCCCGCTTGGCGTAATACCACTGGCTACAACGTACTCTTCTTTGTCGCCTCTTTCCCTAAGAATTTTTGCAGCACAAACGTCGGCCCAATGAGGCGATAGCGGTTTCATACAGACCACTCCTAACTTTATATAAAAAGGTTCAGTTCAGCATTTCTAGCTTATTTTAACAAAATATTCTAACCTAAATTCTATTTCTTCTTTGGTTAAGGTAACCTGCAAGGGTAGTCTTTTCAGGGAGATATGCTGAGATTGCCTATCGATCTTTTGAGGGCTAAGCCGATGAGATAAGGAGATAAAAAGGACTTTTCATCAATGGCTCATCATAAGACAATCAGAGTTATTGTTGTTGCTGACAATAACAGCGAAGTAAAGCAAATTAAAAACCTCGCAGCTAAGGCCTCTAAACCTGGCATGACCTTTGAGCTCTCTATTGCCTATTCTAGGGAGCAATGTTTTAGGCAATTAAACACCATTAAACCGCATCTAGCAATCCTGGTTAGCGACCTTAAGCATGACTCTGTGTTAGAGGTTTGTCGCATCATACGCGAGGCTACAGATTGGAAAAACTATATAGGCATCATCTTGATAGCTGATTTTGAAAGTAGCACACTGATGACAATGGCAATGGGTCTTGGCGCTGATGATTTTCTCACTAAGGAAAGGCTTGAGGAAGAGCTAGTGCTTAGGATGGAGTCGGTATTGCGTGTTACTCAAATGGCTCATTCTTTGCAGACAAATATTACTAAGCTGCAAACTGCCAATAAAAGATTAGAGAAACTTTCTATTACAGATGAGCTTTCGACTCTTTATAATATGAGGTATTTCAAAAAAAGACTGCAACAAGAGATCACTAGGTCAAATCGCTATCAAAAAAACTTATCCATTATTATGTTTGATATTGATAACTTTAAGGGTGTTAACGATAAGTGTGATCACTTAATGGGTTCTTTTATTATTTCTGAGATAGGGAAGCTTGTGTCAACAAGCATCAGGCGAGAACTTGATTTTGCTGCTCGCTATGGCGGCGATGAGTTTATAATCATGATGCCAGAAACAAACAGTTATGGCGCAAGAGTATGCGCTGAAAATCTATTGAGAAAGATTTCGGCCTATGTATTTGACAATGGTATATATCGGGTGCAGATTAGCGTCTCACTGGGAATTGCAACAATGGAAATTGGTTCTCCCTGTTTGGGTGTTAACGATTTGATCTGCAGAGCAGACCACAATCTCTTTGCTGCCAAGAGAAAAGGGCGATCGTGTATCGTTGATCAGCACGGAGAGAAGCTAGAGAGGTTGATTGGATGAAAGAAAATAGCAGTTTTTGGTTATTTAAGTCAGAGCCAAGTACTTTTAGTATCGAACATTTAAAGGCAAAGAAAGCTTCTACATCTTCTTGGGATGGTGTACGCAATTACCAGGCCAGGAATTTTATGAAACAGATGAAAAAAGGTGAGCTAGGGTTTTTTTATCACTCCTCTTGCCCTGAGCCAGGTATTTTTGGAATCGTATCCATTGTGCGGGAAGCTTATATAGATCATACTTGTCTTGATCCTAAGTCTGAATATTATGATCCTAAATCATCAGAAGAAGCGCCACGGTGGTTTATGGTTGATGTGAAATTAGAGAAAATCTTTAAAGAGCCAATCTTGCTTAGTGCTCTGCGGGAAAATTCAAAACTTGCTAGTATGATTTTACTAAAGCGGGGCAACCGACTCTCTGTCTTGCCTGTAACAAAAAAAGAATGGCAAGAAGTGCTGGGGATGTCTCTAAACCCTTAGCCATGGTAGTAATCAGAGCTAGTTTCTAGCAAATTTGTAAGAGCTAGTTTCTAGCAAATTTGTAAGAGCTAGTTTGTAAGAGCAGCCTGGCATAAGATGGTGTTCTGGGGAGCTGCGCGCTCCCCAAACCCCTGCGCCGGGGGAAGGTTCCCC
>CALBMD010000437.1 GCA_937896265.1 uncultured Pseudomonadota bacterium | reverse complement strand
CTGCAGAATTTTTAGAAGAGATCCAAGCTCAGTCTGAGGAGCTTACCTCTCAACAAGAAGAACTGCGTCTTATCAATAGCCAGCTGCTTAAACAAAGTGAGATGCTCAAAGAGTCCGAAGAAGAACTTAAAACGCAAGCTGAGGAACTAAGACAATCCAATGAAGAGTTGGCCGAACATAGCACTTTAGTCGTGCAAAAAAATAACGAGATAAATATTAAAAACGAGATTTTAGAAAAAAACAAAAAAGCTCTAGAAGATGCGGTAAACATTGCTCTAGAAGCTAATAAAACTAAATCAACTTTCTTGGCTAATATGTCTCATGAGTTGCGCACTCCTCTTAACAGCATTTTAATCCTCTCTGAAATTCTTGCACAAGATAAAGAGCGCCAGCTCAATGCCAAGTCGCAAGAGTATGCAGCGTCTATTCATCAGTCAGGGACTGATTTACTTGAACTCATCAATGATATTCTTGATCTTTCGAAAGTAGAAGCAGGAAAGATCGAATTGCAGATAGAAGATATTGGTGTTCGCCCGCTTGCTGAGGCAATTTTTCACAGTTTCGAGCATATAGCACAAAAAAAAGGGATTAAGTTCTCTTTGGAAATTGCAGATGATTTGCCTGCCTCTATTTCAGGTGATACACAAAGGATCAATCAGATTTTAAAAAATCTGCTGGCAAACGCCTTTAAATTCACCTCTCAAGGAACAGTAAGCTTGCAGGTAGGGCGTCAAAATAAAGGCTCGCTAGCCTTTCTTGCATTTTCTATCGTAGATACAGGATGTGGTATCCCTGCTGATAAGATTGGGCATGTCTTTCAACCATTTCAGCAGGCAGACTCTACTATCAGCAGAAAATACGGCGGCAGTGGCTTAGGCTTGTCTATATCCAGACAGCTTGCTGTCCTGTTAGGTGGCAATATTACTTTCTCTAGTAAAGAAGACATAGGTAGTACTTTTACGCTACTTCTTCCAGAAACAAGCGCCAAAAAAGTAGCTCACAAACCAGTCCAAATAAGCACTCAAGTCACACACCTTCAACAGAACCTAACTGTCAATCAAACCAGCAACAATGACATTTTAATTGTTGAAGATGATTATACTTTTGCGCAAGTACTTGCCGATTCTTGCGAAAACAAAGGATTTAAAGGAGTTACTGTTTTCTCAGGACGAGACGCTCTTGCCTATATCAAACAAAACAAACCCAAAGCTATTATTCTTGATCTCAAGCTGCCTGATATGGATGGGCTAGATTTTCTTAAGATTATCAATCAAGACACCATTGCAAGCCGTATCCCGGTGCAAGTGATCAGTAGTTTTGACCGCGAGACGGAGGCTATGCACATGGGCGCTATTGGCTTTCTTACTAAGCCTGTGAATACAGAAAAGATTGAGCAAGTTTTGCAAAAAATCGAACGTATCGAAACCAACTCTATTAAGAATTGCCTCTTAGTGCAAGGTGGCTCTGAAATCGCAGGTATAGTCGAGCAACTGAGAAAATGCAATATTGATACTAGCATAGCTGATAACCAAGCGACAATGCTGACAAGCCTTATGCAAGAAGAGTTTGATGCCATCATCATCGATAATCAGCAGTATGATGTTTCCACTAAGGACTTGCTTGGAAAAATCACCTCCTTAAATTTAATTAAACCTCTCCCTACCATCATCTATAGTGAAACTAATTTGCCTGCATCTGAAATTGAAGATCTCAAACTATACGCCAAAAGTGTTGTTTTTGGTGGCGTTAAATCAAGAGAGCGTCTTCTTGACGAGATTCAGCTCTTTCTTTTTAGTTTGAACGATCTACAAAAAAGACCTTACAACACAGATTATGAGAAGAAAAACCTTGAATCAGTCGAAGGCAAAAAAGTCCTTTTAGTTGATGATGATGCACGCAATATCTTTGCTATGCTTGCCATCCTTGAAGGGGAAAAGCTCAATGTAGTGATCGCAAAAAACGGCAAAGAAAGCCTCGAACAACTAGAGCAACATCCAGATATAGACCTTGTGCTTATGGATGTCATGATGCCCGTTATGGATGGATTGGAAGCTATGCGACGTATCCGCAAAGATTCACGATTTAAATCACTACCCATTATTGCTCTTACGGCAAAAGCTATGAAAGATGACAACAGAAAATGTATGGAGGCAGGAGCTTCTGATTACATCTCAAAACCTATAGACATGAACAAATTTTTATCAGCAATTGCTATTTGGCTGGGGTCCGTTTCTTCATCTAAAACACCACAAGCTTCTTGAGATCAAATATTGAGATCAAATATTGATCAAGAAATTGACGAGATTCTTGATGTTGTTTATCAAACATACGGATACGATTTTAAAAATTATCAGCGCAATCATATAAGACGGCGACTTACACGGTGGATGCTATTTTCTAAGCTTGAAAATATCGATGATATCAAAAACAAAATAGCTAAAGATCGCAATTTTTTTGACAGCCTTCTCAATGAATTATCCGTGTGCGTAACAGAAATGTTTCGTGATACCGAATTTTTCTTATTCCTCAGAAAAGACATTGTGCCTTACCTATTCACTCAGCCTCTTGTAAAAATATGGACAGCCGGGTGTTCAACTGGTGAAGAAGCTTACTCCATTGCAATTATCCTGGCAGAAGAAGGTCTTTATGAACGCTCCATAATCTATGCTACTGATATTAGCAATTCTGCAATTAAAAAAGCCAAAGAGGGTATAGATCGGAAGAGCAC
>CALBMD010000436.1 GCA_937896265.1 uncultured Pseudomonadota bacterium | reverse complement strand
AAGACCAACTCAAGGTCATTTGGTGTTTCAATAGACGTTGTCGTTGTAGTCGCGCTAGCACCACCTGTTTTCACTTTTGCGGACAAACTGTCATAGCTCAGCATATTCATATTAACTTCAATCCACTTTCCTTTTCCTTCGGCTTTATCACCATTAGCCATCATGTTCATAGAAAGAAGACATGTCGCAGCTGCAGCAAATACCTTTTTCATTACCATCTCCTTGAATTATTAGAGATCAAAAACACTGGAGCTAAAAAATAGTCACAAAAAAATTTTAGATGGATTTGAGAGCGAAAGAAAGCTCTATTTTGAACCTTCACTCATTTCTGCTATTCCCTTTTTTGCCATATTTAACATTGCCTCAGATGCTTCGCTTGGTTCTGCTAGGTTTTGCTCCTGCGTGGCATGCAAATCATAGCCCGCCTTGACATCTTTAGTTTGGCGTGCGTCCGCTCTTTTAGCTGCCCGAACTACCCCCTCACACACACAGAGATAAGAATATTTCAGGGTTTCTTGTACAAAAAACTCTGTGCCTCGCACACCCATTACAGTTGAGCGGGTACGTACCTCTAAAACAGGTTCTGTAAGATGAGGTTTAGCAACAGCAAATAAAGCACCAACAACTAGATCAATCACTGTTGCTTTTTCCTCTCGATAAACAGCATGCCCACCCTCTAATTTAACAAGGCTACCCTTAGGCGTGCGCAGGACAACAAAGGCATTTTTAGCATATGTATTAATCAAGGTGTCTGGAGGAATATGAGTGCCAGACTTCGCTAAAATAGTGCCAGGACTCGTACCAAACAGCACCTTACCACCAAACTTCACAACAACAGCACCTTCAGCCTGGGCACGTAGCGACAACACAACCATGGCGACCAAAAATAGTAGCGTTTTTGGCAAAGGCATCTTATCTCCATTCGTTGATATTGCTATTTTATGGTAGCACGAAATAAGCTAGAATCTAACTCCAGCAAGAGTTCAGAAGAGTGAGGATTAAAGAGATGACAGCTATCCATATTCATAGCACTTTCGATGCCGGAAATATCGAGGTTTTACCTTCCAAAGACCCCCTTCATGTGCGCCTTAAAATCAAACCTGACCCCTTTACTGAAGGGACAGATAAGAGAGCTCACTTTCAATGGTTTTATTTTCAAGTAACTCAAGGCAAGAATCAGCCTCTTAATTTCAGTATCGAAAATGCATCCGAAGCATCTTATAACAAAGCTTGGGACGGCTACCACACTGCCTACTCCTATGATCGCGAAAAATGGCTGCGAGTCCCAGGCTGTAGCTACAAAAATGGGCAGTTGCATTGGCATCTAACACCTAAAGAAAACTACGTATGGTTTGCTTATTTTGCTCCGTACAGTTATGAACGTCATCTGCAGACCCTAGCCCATATTTCGGCAACAGGCGAAACTCAAGTTAGCTCCTTAGGCTCGACATTAGATGGACGCAGCATTGATCTAGTAAAGATTGGCCATGGCCCCCGCAAGGTTTGGATCGTTGGCCGACAGCATCCAGGTGAATCAATGGCCAGTTGGTTTATTGAAGGTTTAATGCACAGGCTTATGAAACATGGGGATGCTGCAGCAAGAAGGCTCAAGGAACTAGCAACGTTTCGTATTATCCCCAATATCAACCCAGATGGTTCTGTTCGAGGACACTTACGAACAAATGCTGCAGGTGCCAACCTTAATCGAGAATGGGCACCAACTGGCAGCTATATGGCTCCTACATTAGAACGCTCGCCTGAGGTCTTCCATGTCTTAGCCGAACTCGACAAAATAGGCTGTGATTTCTATGCTGACATTCACGGCGACGAGGAAATTCCAGCAAATTTCCTTGCTGGTAGCGAAGGAATACCATCATACAGCGAGAAGCAAAATGAAGACTATGCTGCCTTCCAAAACGAGCTTCTACGTGCCAGTA
>CALBMD010000435.1 GCA_937896265.1 uncultured Pseudomonadota bacterium | reverse complement strand
GGATCATTTTTATCTGCCGCGTCTCATGCAACAAAGTTTTTGGTGGCTTTTTTTCAGACACGGTAGCGGTGATTGGGCTTACTTACCGCAACAAGAAATTACTAAATTTCAGGAAAAGATCACCGTAGAACCCTTTTCAACGGTCATTCAGCGATTAGTCGCAACGATTCAACAAGAAGGGGCTACTGTGATTATTCTGCCCCTCCCTCGCCTTATTCGCAATAGCGATTTGCTTTACCTAAAGGGTCGACGCCTTATAGAGATTTACGCTCGCACCCAAAAAAACGTTCACATCGTCAAAGATCTTGAAAGTTTGCACGATACTGTGAGCATTCGTGATATTGCTATTCCTGGAGACCCACATTTTAATTCAGAAATTTTGGATCAAATTGCTAGTATCACTTTTAAGGCTCTAAAAAACGAAAAAATCTGCGTACCGATTTGATCTTAACGACTTCATTCAAAAGGCGGGGTTGGGATCGTCTGGCGTTCTGATATTTTTGATTTGACTTCGTTTTAATCTCAATTTTACTATGCGCTGCACCAATCCGGTGTTGCTATAAAAAGGAGATTTTATGTTGCCTCGTTTCATGCTCTCATTATCGCTGCTCTTGAGCACTACTATGCTGTTTGCGGATGTTGTTGCCAAAAAAATTATGGTGATTAGTGGAATTCCAGGTAGTGGCAAATCGACTGTCATTGGTGAATTGAAAAAACGCGGTGTACAGGCTTTATATTTATCTTATGGCACGGAGATGAAAAAACTCGCACCGACTAGTATGGATCGTGACAGCCTCCGCAAGGACACGGCTGAGCACCAGCACGCTCGAGCAAATCAGGCGGCACATAATATTCGTAAAGCGTTAGCTGATAGTTCTTATGAATTGGCAATCGTAGATACCCACACTTTAATTCTAGGAGCAGATGGCAAATATGTCGAAGGTTTGAGTAACTCAGTGGTCGCTATTTTGCAGCCTAAGATAGTGGTTTTTTTGAAACCAGAGAGCAAAGAAATTCACGCCCGCCGGGAGAAAGATACTTCAAGAAGGCGAGATATACAGACGATAGAAGAAATTGAAAAGCATCAGCAAGATTGCATTGCTTTTTTAAATAATAAGTTTCCCGGCAAAGCTTTTGTTATAGCTAATAACGATGGCGGTGCACTAGCAGCCGCTGGTGAGGTGTTTAAGCTTATTCCAGTGCAACACTTCTCGAAATTGTAACTAGTCTTTGGCTGGAAAACGCCAAAGACATGTCCTGAGCTGAAGGCGAAGGATCTACCTCCGCGTGGCTTTTTATCGATGATTTCGTTTTCTATGCGTTAGCATCAAAAAATTCCTAATATATTAAGCTAGTTACAAAACAATTGATTCTTTTTCAATAAATCCGAAACGTATTTATGCTTCGAATTTACCCTTAATAAAAAACCACTGAAAAGCAGCGTGAAGAATTTTAAATTTTTTAGGAGAGATAAATGAACAGTTGGAGTTTAAGTCGAAAAATATGGTCTGTTTTTGGATTGCTGATTTTTGCTTTTATTACAAGCTTCGTAATCTCTCAGTTCAGCTTGATCAAAAATCGTGACGCAATGCAAGAAATTAGCTCCACATACTTAAAGAGAATATTACTAGTAACAAATATTAGAGACTACCAACGACAACTGGCAATCGCCAGCTTGGAGAGTGTCGCCCACAAAGAGCTTAGCAAAGCTACTAGCGCTTTGGATAAATTTGATACGCTTAGAGAGCAACAAGATAAAATAGCTAGTAGCTTTCTAGCGATTGCCACCGAAGAGGGCAAAAAGGAGCTTGAAGCTTACAAGGCTGCAAACGACAATTGGCGAGCCATAATTGATAAAGCACAAGACTTTTTAAAAAATGACCAACAAAAAGAAATGGCTACTATTATACTCGGCAAAGAAGCAGCTGAAGCTCGTGCATCGATGTTAAAATCAGCCCAAAATCTTGTTAATGCAAACGAGAATGCGATCAATAACATGGCTGAACAAAGCAACACTGCGGCAAATCGATCTATTATTCTCACTTTATTAATCTCTATTTTTTCTATCGCACTTTCTATTATAGTTGCTTTCTTTGTCTTACGTTCCCTAACCAGAGCTATTAGTGAAATAGCACGCCATCTTACCGATAGCTCGGCACAGGTTAGCAGTGCCGCTAACCAAATTGCATCATCTGCAGAAGAGCTTTCTCAATCGACAACTGAACAAGCAGCTAGTTTAGAAGAAACAGCTGCGTCTATTGAAGAAATGAACTCAATGATTGCGAAGAATTCCGAAAATTCAAAATCAACAGCTGAAAACTCTAATACCTCGCAAAGAAAAGCTTCAGAAGGAAAAATTGTAGTTGAATCTATGATCAAATCTATGTCTGATATTGATGAAAGCAATAAAACTATTATGACGCAAGTAACTAACAATAATCAAGATATAGCTGGAATTGTCAAAATCATTGAAGAAATAGGAGCAAAAACAAAGATAATAAATGATATTGTCTTTCAAACTAAGCTTTTATCCTTTAACGCCTCCGTGGAAGCAGCTCGCGCTGGTGAGCATGGCAAAGGTTTTGCCGTGGTCGCCGAGGAAGTCGGTAATCTTGCCCAAATGAGTGGCAATGCAGCAAAAGAAATCGGCCTTCTCTTAGATCAGAGTGTTCAAAAGGTCAATCATATCATCGATGAAACCAAAGACAAAATGGACCGCCTTGCTCTCGAAGGCAAAGCCACGCTAGAGCAAGGTACGAAAGTAGCTCATCAGTGTGGCGCTGTCTTAGATGAAATAGTAACTAATGTTAATCTGGTTTCTAATATGGCCAGTGAAATCGCCTCCGCAAGCAATGAGCAAGCAAAAGGTTGCAGCGAAATCGCTAAAGCCATGAGCCAGCTTGACCAGATAACTCAGCAGAACGCTGCTACCAGCGAAGAATCTGCCTCTGCATCAGAAGAATTATCGTCACAAGCTGAATTCTTGAAAAGAACAATAAAACAGCTCATGCAAACTATCAATGGCAAGAGCACCAACGATCAAGATGAAGTCTTTCACCAGATCCAAGAGCTGGGTTCCGCTGAGACGATAAAAAAAGAACGGAAAAAAACTATTTCTATGAAACATGCCAAAAGATCACATGTCACCAGCTCAGAGCCGGCTATCCTGAAAAAAGCTACTAATGACGTACCCCATTACAACAATGCCGAGTTTGAGGAAGTTTAATTAAAGCGGAAAAGTTTATGTCAACCAGTAAACTTAATCCAAACTCTAGCCTAAAAGCAGCTGATTCTTCTTTAGAGCTCAGTGAAGAGGACTTTCTCTTCTTCTGTGAAACAATAGAAGAGAAAGCTGGGATTTCCCTTAAAGCATCTAAACAAGATCTAGTTAAAACCAGACTACGCTCCTGTCTATCTTCTAAAGAATTTAACAGCTACTCCGAATATCGTCACTATTTAGAAAAGCTGCCATTAAATCATCAAGATTGGCAATACTTCATCAACCTTTTGACGACTAATAAGACCGATTTTTTTCGAGAAAAGAAACATTTTGACTATATTCTCTCTACTATTTTGCCGAATTGGCTAAAAAGTAAGTCAAAAAATTTTCGTGCTTGGTCGGCAGCTTCATCGAGCGGTGAGGAAGCCTATACCCTGGCCATGCTTCTTGATAGACATATGCCTAAAGATAGAACTTTTCAAATTCTTGGCACCGACATTGATTCTGAAGTTATAAACTTTGCCAAAAATGCAGTCTATCCCTTTGAGCGCAGCTACGAAATACCTCAAGAATATCATTCGTGCTTAGATTTTGGTCACGGTTCTATCGAAAATTGGTTTAGGATTAAAAACAATGTCAAATCGCATGTAAGCTTTGAGCAACATAATTTAATTACATCAGGATTACCGAGCCAAGAAAAATTTGATCTCGTGCTATGCCGCAATGTTTTGATTTATTTTGCTCCATATACTATCCAAAAAGTTAGTAATAAACTTTTTGAAGCCACTAAAAGTCAAGAGTTTCTCTGCATAGGTCATTCTGAATCCTTGCAAGGTATTGAGCATTTCTGGATAAGCACCGGCCCTTCGATCTTTAAAAAGAATTAACCATGACAGAAAAGAAACTATATCTCAATGTGGCTGAACTAGCAGTTAGTGCCTCACCTACTACAGTTTCGACGGTATTAGGTTCTTGTGTCTCGGTATTTTTATATTCTACAGAGCGTAAGGTAGGAGGAGTAACTCATTATGCAATGCCTGATGCACCAAAAGATTGCAGTCGTGATGAAGGTTTGCGTTATGGAGATATTGCTATCCCTTATCTTATCGAAGAGCTATACCAGCGTTATGGAGTAGATGTATTTGAGCTGACTGCTAAGATCATCGGTGGAGCTAACAGTGAAAATAACGGCAACGCCTCCCGCATTGGCTTGGAGAACGTAAAGCTTGCTCGCAAGCTTCTGAAATTTTATGGCATAGCTGTAAAAAATGAGTCTGTAGGAGGACCCTCTGGCCGAAAAGCCATCTTTCATATTCCAAGTGGCAGAGTGCAAGTAGCTAATATTGTAAAGACACAAAATCCTCCGATCAAGGTATTGATTATCGATGCCTCTTTGACAATCCGCCAGTTACTCAGCCAAATCTTAACTGAGGATCAACGATTTGAAGCTCTGCCACCGGTAGCTAGCACTATGGAAGCCAGTGAGATCATAAAAAAAGTAAGACCTGATGTCATTACCCTAGATGTTCAAATGCCTGGTAAGTCAGGGGTCAAGTGGTTAGAGCAGGATCTTCCTCAGATGTTGGTTCCTGTTGTCATGATTACCTCTCTCAATCTAGAAGATGGCAACGAAGTGTTTCGAGCTTTGGAACTTGGCGCTGTCGATTACACGCAAAAGCCATCGGTTACAGATATCGAGATAACAGGGCCCATCATTAAAGATAAAATAATAGCAGAAAGCATAGTACCTACATATGATTCGTAGATATCGGCACCCATACCTGCAGTGTCCCCTACACAGTCTCCAACGTTATCAGCAATAAGATCGGAAGAGCACACGTCTGAACTC
>CALBMD010000434.1 GCA_937896265.1 uncultured Pseudomonadota bacterium | reverse complement strand
GTTGGTTTATCTCTAATACCAGCTATGGTGCTGCCATCTATCTTTTTTGTTTGGCTTTTACTCTTTGGATTATACCTACTCTTTGAAAAGCTTCTGCACAATACTTGGCAAGCTGTCACCACAATTTTCTTATTTCTCTTATCCTCTGGTCCCGGATTTTTACGCTACGGCGCAGCTATTTGGGCTAGAGGCGAGCTATTTTTTCCAGATCAAGACTATAGCCGCATCGATGATCATCAATGGTATGCTGGCAACGTCATTGAAGGGCTTCTGATTCCCCAGCGAGCCTTTCTTCTAGGCATGACACTGGGAGTATGGGCTCTCTACTGCTTTTTTTTAGGCCTTTCTGAGGCTACTGAAAAGCCTAAATTAGCTTGCCGTTATTTCAGCCTATCAGGTCTTTTAGTTGGCACCCTAGCCTTTACCCATGTTCACAGCCTGATCGCCATATCCTTAGGCATGGCTCTGGTTGCTGGCCACTTTCTTTTTTTACATTCCAAAAAATGGTGGCTCTTTATTTATCTAGCGCTACCCTCTTGCTCTTTGGTTTTTTGTTATTACTTTTTTTTCCTTCGTAACGGGATAGAAACAAAATCTTTTCAAACCTATAGCCCTGGCTGGACAGCTAAGGGAGACGTTATAGCATGGGTCTGGCTTTGGCTTAAGATATGGGGATTGAGCTTACCTTTAACTATTTGGGGCTATGATCACTACTGCAAACATACATCTAACTTAAGCACAAAAATTTTTTTTGGTTCTTTTTTTATACTGTTTGGCTTCACTAATCTGTTTTTACTCCAACCAGTAGCCTGGGATAACTCGAAAGTATTTTTTTGGTGCTATCTAATGTTTTGTGCCATGATAGCATACTATCTTGATCGTTTGCGACAATGCCGCCCTCTTCGCTGGCTAGTTGTTTGTCTTCTGGGTTTATTGTGCCTAAGCGGCTTTATCGAAGTATTAAGCATTCAGTTTGTCGCCAAGCACAGGTATCTGATGACGGCTTCTGAGGAGATTCGCCTAGGAGAGGAAATAAGAGCTAAAACAGCCAGCCAAGATGTTTTTTTAACAGCCCCTGATCATAATCATTTTATCCTTATGTGGGCACAACGACCGATTGTATTAGGTTATTGGGTATGGGCTTGGAACTTTGGATTTAACTATGAAGAGACGCTAAAGGATGTTCATGCCATGCTGCAAGGGGCAACAAACACATTAGAACTATTTCGCAAACATCATATCCACTATGTTGTCATCGGTGCTAAAGACCTCGCTGAGCTACATGTCAATCAAGAGTTTTACGCAAAATTTCCTATCTCTTTTCAAAGCTCATCCTACCGAGTCTATGATGTTGGCGCTTTCGCGCCAAAGACGTTACCTCCATGATGGAATAGCAAAATAAATGTAAGCCAATCTTTCAGGCACAGCTATCCCTGTCATATCTGGAAAAAAAACCAAAAACCACAATACAGTTGCAACTAGCAAACCTTTTGCCAAACGTTGTTTTGTTAAGGATGGTGAGGTCAAAAATTCAGCCACCGCTTGAGCTAGAAACATGCAAAGAAAAGGCACTGCTGGTAAATAATGATAAAACAACATGATGCGCGGCGAAAAACTCCATGGCAACCACAACATAAAATAACATAAAGCAATAAATCGCCATGGCCATGGCCAACTAATATTTCGATGATTCCACATATACCTTATCACGGCAAAAAGACCGCCTAATAAGACAACAGAGTTGCCAATGTTATAAATATTTTGAATCATGCCCTGATGCTGATAATCAACATGCATCCATACTGGCCGCAAGTTAAAAAGCCACTGCCATGGCAAAGACTGATAAGAGTGAGTGGCTTTCAAATTAGAATGGTAATAAAACATTTGCCGCTGAAGCTCTACAAACTGCTCCCAGCTAGCTCCACTCAAAAACATGTCTAAATAGCTCACCAAATAAACGGCTATAGGTACTAGAATCCAGACAAAGAATTCTCGAATAGGCAAACGCTTGCCTGGAAAATTACGGGTAATAGCCAGGCCTAAACAAAGATCGATTGCAATAATGCAAAAAAGATAAGCGGTTGTCCATTTTGTCGCAGCCGCTAAGCCAAGACCTAGGCCTGTTGCCAAAATATAGCGCCAGCTAGTTGGATCTTTACGCCAACGAAGGTAGCAAAGGATGGTGAACAAAGCAAAACTAAGAAAATAGCTATCATTCATGGCAATACGAGCTTGAACAAATATGAGGCCTTCAAAAGAAAGAAAAAATACGGTCAACAACGCTAAAAGAGACGAGGCTGTGAGTTCAAAAGCAATAATACCACTCAAAGCAATCGCTAATGTACCAAAAAGCACAGAACCCAAACGCCAACCAAAGCTTGATTCTCCAACGATTGCCATATTAAATGCCATCAAAAGCTTTGCAAGCGGCGGATGAGTCCATTCAAACGCCACTCCCTCTGGAGGTTTAGCCCAAGGATCATAAACTTGTGGATCGTGATGCAGCATGCGGGTAGCTGTGAAGCCATGATAAACTTCATCAAAATAAAAATTGTTAGGATAATCTAAGCGATAGATTTTGATTGCAAAACCAAGTATCAATAGCAACCAAATAAGGCGGCGATGGCTTAGTTTAAATGCAATTTTCTGCTTTTTTTTTATAGCCACCTGAGCAGCCTCTTAACGATGAGAGTGTAAAACTGGCTTAATTTCCTTAGCAAAGCCCATGCAGCGATCAATTAAATAGAGAGGCCGCTGTTTAACTTCTTCATAAGTGCGACCAAGATATTCTCCTAGCACACCAAGAGTAGCAAGCTGCACACCACCTAAGAAAAGCATTACTAGCATAACAGAAGTCCACCCCTGAATAGCTTCATTAGTGGCAATCTTGATATAAAGAGCCCAGATACCAATGGCAATAGCTAGAGCAGCTGAAAATAGCCCAAGATAGATGGCACCACGCAAAGGCACTGTCGAAAAAGAACAAACACCGTCCATAGCAAATTTCACCATCTTGCGAAAGGGATAGTGAGTAGTGCCAAACTCGCGCGGTGCACGGTCATAAAGAACACCTGTCTGGCGAAACCCTAGCCACGGAATTAGACCTCGAACAAAGCGTTGTCTTTCCTTTATTTGCAAAAAAGCATCAACAACTTTGCGATCCATAAGTCGGAAATCGCCTGTATCAAGCGGTATGTCAACATTAGTAAGCGAGCGCAACAGACGATAAAAGAGGGCAGCTGTCCATAGTTTAAACTGGCTTTCTCCTAAGCGCGAATTGCGGACAGCATAAACAACCTCATAACCTTCTCGCCATTTAGCCACAAGGTCAAGAATCACTTCTGGCGGGTCCTGTAAATCAGCATCAATAATTGTTACTGTATCACCGCTAGCATGCTCAATACCGGCGGTAATGGCTATTTGATGACCAAAATTTCGTGAGAGATGAATCACTTTATATGCAGAGTTATCTTGAGCTACTTTATCAAGTAAAAAGGCTGTTTGATCAGTGCTACCGTCATTCACAAAAATGAATTCTGTAGTATCTGGTAACAAAGATTTAGCTAATTTTTCTAAGCGAGCAATAAGCACAGCAATGACAGCCTCTTCATTTAAAAGAGGAATCACAACGCAATGAATAGGCATCCGCTAAATCCTTTAGCCAAATAGTTTTAATTCATCTTAACGGAGATTTCTAGGCAGCGAAACAAAGAAATAAACTTAGAGAAAGGAAGCCTAGAACTCAAGGCTCTTCTTTATAAAGCAGCAGTTGGTCTAGAACAATTTTCAAGCATTTTAGCAGCACGAATTCCGGATTCAAATGCACCGATAATGGTCCCACGGGCATCATGGCTTGTATGCTCACCTGCAAAAAAGAGTGTGTTCTTATAGGGAGAAAAAAGCTGAAGTATCGGCTGCTCACAGACATATTCAATATTATCCTCAAGCAGCATTTCCTTACCAGGAGGGATTATAGAATAAGCACCTTCAGTGAATTGCTCTTCACTCCAATTTTTTACACAACCTTCTTTGCATGCAGCAAACTGTTCGACAGGAGTCTCAAATTTACCACCAAGTTCAACTTTCGTAGCAGGAAAAACCTGTTCCAAGAAAGAGCTATGATCGCGAGCAATATCGAGCATCGCTGATGTATCCTTTGATTCAAGGTTTGTAAAATATAATGCGGCCACTTTACGGTCTTGATTAAGTCTTGCTACAAAGCTAAGAGACTGCGCAACGCCTATAGGCTCTTTATTCCATGTTAGAGGTACAAGAACTTTCCCTGATCTAGCCATAACATTAGAAGAAACTATTTGCTGCCACTGCTTATAAAGCCCTTCTTCAACATTAATATACTTATACATAGAAGCAGGAATAGCCAAAACAACATACTTTGCTTTTACTAAACGCCCCCGCGTAGGAACCAACCTATAGCTGCCATCTTTAGTCACTTGGATTTTATCAAGCTTGACCCCCATGCGGATACGCTTGCCTAATACTTTAGCAAGAGCCAGTGGCAAAGAAGCATTGCCGCCAATAAAACGGGTGTTCGACAAGGCTATAGGCTTTTTCTTCATGCTAGTAGCACGCACAGTTTTGATATTAGACCAAAGCTGAGAACGAAAACTTGATTTCGCATAGCTCGCATCTATTTCTTTCGTGGACACACCCTCATTAGTTTGAGTGCGAGCATCGAAATACTCTAGAAGCTTAGGTTGCTTTGCAAAAAATGCTTGCAAGAAATCGGCCATGGTAACCATAGGTTTGGCACTCATAGCTTTTTCAATCATAGCGTCCACGGTCCGCTCATCTATGCTATCATCAAAAGGAAATTTCTCTTCAACAAAGAGATCAAGATTGCGAACTGTCTTTTTATCCTGACCAAAAAAGTGGATGTCATAATAAGGGTTTGGGTCGACATTTACCTTAATACCTAGCTGATTAGCATATTGGATAAGATAATTGGCATCACCACCATCAAGTAAATCCTCACCACCCAGCTCAGCAATTGAGCCTGCTACTTTGACAGAAAACAGGCGGCCACCGACACGAAGGGGGTTTGCTTCCCAAACCTCAACATCGTAGCCATGATCTAAAAGATCTTTAGCTGCGACAAGGCCTGCAATACCTGCACCGACAACAATAACTTTCTCTTTACTGGCAGGCTTTTTATTCTTGCCAAGGATATTGCCTGCAGACAAGAAGAAGAAAGAAAGAAAAATAAACCGCACTAATACTACTAACATGAATATCTCCCTAGGATTTATCTTTATCACAGTAAGAGAAGGTCTGGGATCTTTGCTCTATTGTATCTTAGATGAGCATTTACAAGGAGAAGAAATTTTCTAGAGAAATGGCAGCTTAGAGGAAAAACCATCTCCCCTTCTAAGAGGGGTCCACTTATCAATAAGGGTCATAAAGATGAAATTACTCCAGCAGCTTCAAGGGATTGAGATACTATCTTTTCCAAATGTAAAATATAATCCTGAACCCAAATCTCAGTAGGTGTTGGATCTCTGCGGGTCTCTCCAAAAAGTCCACGAAATTTTTGCAATGCTCTGGTTGTCTGCGGCCAATGGACTCCTTCTGTGGCATGAACCTGAGCATAAGCTCCATCACCAGTTCCCACCATGAGTTTCATATTTGGTAAAACAAGATTTATGATGCCTGTATAACCTTGTCTTTCTGCTTCTTCTGGAGAAAGTAGTGCAACCTCTTTGACAAGCTCTGTTTGATTTTCAGTTTTTAGGAAATGCGCTTGATTTACTTTATTAAAGTGTAAAGCTGCCTCTTCTCCCATTGCGCTAAAAACTGAAATAAAGTGCTTAGGCGTTGCAATGATCTTTGCTCCTGAATGGGTTATAATCATGATATAAGAAGATCTTGTCGATGGCTCATAGTGAGAAATCATTTCGACTTCATCAAAGACCTTTTTGCCTTCTTTATCGACATCACTCCAAACCAAGTCACCTTTCTTGAGCTCGCCCATCTTCTTTGTTACTGTTGTGCCTTCATGGGCTACTTTTACATTAAGCTCTAGAGGAAAACATGATGATTTTAGTTCAGATGGAACCTCGCAGTTTATTTGTGTTATGTTCGTATTGCTACTGATAGCAACAGATTGCCATTTCTGACAGAAAGCTTCCCTAATATCTATTGTTTTGTCGCACCACCCAAACAAACGGCTACAGCTAGTAACACCTCTATCTCTTGTTTCAGCTGAACAACGGTCAGCCACCATTTCAGTGATGCTGCCATCATTATTGACGCTAACATTCATCGCCATGCAAACTAAGTGAGGTGTTATATCCGGATCTAAGCAAGTTGCCCTAAAATAACGAAAGACTCGATTAGAATCTTCTGGTACAGGGGAAACATCATAATAAGAACAAGATCTTGGATCTTGGTTGCTAAGACCTGAACCCGAATTCAAGATAGTAATTTGATTATTCTCATCATTAACTTTGAGAACCAAAGGATTTTGATATCTAGCAGAAACTGAAGTAACAGCCAAAATGAAGACAAGAGGATTCCAAATCGCTAATAAATCTAATCCTGTAACGATTGCGCTAATAAAAACAAGACTCTTAATTAACTTCATCTTTACCCATCCTATATAAGTTGTTCTCAACAACCGGGCCAAGGTATGAGTAATTTAATATAGAGTCAAATAGAATTAGTTCTTTTTGTTTGACGACAAAGAAAGAGCAAGCGGCGATTTAAAAATCTGAATTTGATAATTTCCTTGAAAAGAAGAAATTTCTTTCTTTAGATCAATAGCTGCTAAATCTTTTTTTTCAGCTATCACATAGATTCC
>CALBMD010000433.1 GCA_937896265.1 uncultured Pseudomonadota bacterium | reverse complement strand
GGCATCAAAGTAGCCAAAGCACGCTGCGTCTGTTCACCTAGCGATCCAGAAATCACATTATCCGAAGGCGACATCGTTGATTTATCTTCAAGAAAATCACCTATATGATTATCTTCTTCTTCACCAATCGGTGTCTCAAGCGAAATAGGCTCGACAGCAATTTTAAGAACCTTGCGCACCTTGTCGAGCGACATTTCCATGCGCACTGCAATCTCTTCTGGTGTTGGCTCACGCCCCATTTCTTGCACCAGGTAGCGGCTTGTTCGAATCAGCTTATTAATCGTCTCAATCATATGTACTGGAATACGGATGGTTCGCGCCTGATCCGCAATAGCACGTGTAATCGCCTGCCGAATCCACCAAGTAGCATATGTAGAAAACTTATAACCACGGCGATATTCAAATTTCTCAACCGCCTTCATCAAACCGATGTTGCCTTCTTGAATCAAATCCAAGAATTGCAAGCCACGGTTTGTGTATTTTTTAGCAATCGAGACAACCAAACGCAAGTTTGCTTCTACCAACTCACGCTTCGCACATTCTGCATCGTTTTGCATCTGCACCAACTCGGTGTAGATCTCTTCGATAGTTGCAGCTGTCATCTTCGATTCAATAACAACACGCTCGATAGACTCCTGCGCTGCCTGAAAGTTGCGCACGACACGAGTCCACTCTTTTTTCGAAGCGCTGCCAAATGGTTGTTGAGCTTTAGAGCGCACGTATTCGACAAGCTCATCGACTGTCGCACCCATGCGTCTGGCATAGTACTTCATGTCTTGTCTAGCATCGCGAATAGAATTGGCATAAATAGCCAAAGAATTGACTGCAGAACCCATCAACTTACGGTTGATGTTTAATTCTTTCAAGCTGAAGAAGATAGTCTCTTTCATGACTTGCAACTTCTTCACATGCTTAGCTGCTGAAGACTTCTTAATGGTCATAGTTCGATAGACTTCAAATTCTTTCAAGAATTCGATTGTAGCAATACGAACTTTTTCTTCATGGACTTCTTCATTGTTTGACGCTTCATCATCATCAAAGCCCTTAATCCAGCCCTTCATCCGGATTTCGCCATCAACAAACCTACGGGCAGCATTATAGAAAATATCAACACCGAGCTTTAAATCAAGCAAACGCTCTAGAATGCGGTTCTCAGCAGCTTCAATTTTCTTCGCGATGACAACCTCGCCCTCACGCGAAAGAAGAGCGACGCTACCCATTTTACGCAGGTAGATACGAACAGGGTCGTTAGAACGGCCTAAAACGCCTTCACTAGTACGACCATCTTCCTTTTTCATCTCATCAGAATCTTCGCGACCGTTCAGATCCTCGTCTTTCTCATCTTCTTCATCATCGTCATCGTCATCATCGTCATCATCGTCATCGTCATCATCTTCCATGATTTCTTCAACTTCGATGATGTCGTCAACACCTTTAGCAGAAACTCCAAGACCATCTTCAACGGCGTCATCTTCTTCAGCAACAAAGTCGCCTTCGAAATCACCGCCGACCTCAGCACCGCCTTCGACATCAGATTCTAGCTCTGGGCCTTCACCACCTGGTAATGCGTCTTCACCATCATCAAGCATGGAGATAGCACCGCGTTGCACTGAGTCTATAACTTCCAAGTCAGCTTCAAGAAGTTTTGACACAATTTGGTCAAGAATCTCAGGTTTTTGAGTCTTCTTACCGAGTTTGATTTCAATCTCGCGATAAGTAACAACTCCAGATTTCGCCTCATCGCGCAACTTTTGCACGATAGCCTCTATATCTAGCGCAGATTGCTGGCTAGTACCTTCTTCGCGTTGCTTCTTGTTTAATTTAACAACTGGAGCATCTGGTGATGCTTTTTTCAACGCTGGCTTTCTTTTGACCTTAACCACTAGTTCTTTGTCTTTCACCACTGGCTTTTCTTTCTTAATCGGCTTGCGGACCTTGACTGGCTCCGGCGTTGATTTTTTCGTTGGCTTCACTTTAGCCGCCTCAACGACCTTCCCTTTTTTTGGACCTTTTTTTTCAGTTTGCGTTTGTTTTTTTTCAGCCATATGAGTCGCTACCCCTTTGAGCCGATATTTATTCTAAATAAAATAAACCACTTAATTGATAGGTCCAACTACTATTTGGAGTAGGGAACTTCGGAAGGCGAATTCTATTTAATAAATCGATTTCTCATTTTATTCAAGCTTTTTATCGGCCTACTATGCTTAAGGCTAGAGCGTTGGTTCCTAAAAAAGGTTTCTTTGAGAGAAACTCCCACCAAAAACACTTTATGCTTGAGAAAGGGTTCTAGAGAAGGCTCCCGAGCTGTTTTTGAATGTCATCTAATGCTTTATTTAGCAGACTAATCTGCTTGACCCCTTCCAAAAAGGATGGGTTTTGAAAAACTTTCGGATCATTGCTCATCGCTGCAATATTTTTTCTTAAATAATCGATGGTTGACTTGATATTTTGCCGCTTAAAAACCAATTTTAATAAAGAAACCTGATTTTGTCGATTATCGCTAGCAAAGGCTTGGGGCTGAGCCTGCAGCTTAAGCACTAACTGCAAAACCTCCGGATGTTCTGTTAAAGGTAGCTCACCTGGTTTTTGCAAAGAAACGTTATCGGCAGTCTCTAGTTTTGACTTGACGATTTTTTGAACAAAATCGAGCCAGAGCTCATCAACAGCTAGCTCCTGAGCTAAAAACTGGATGCAATCGTCGAAATCAAGCTCCCCTAGTTGAGAGAAAAAAAGGTGGCCAATTAACTCAAAAGCAAAGTTATCCAAGGGCTTAACAAACTCAGCCCTTGCCTCTGCCACTTCCTTTTCCTTCTCAATTACCATAGGTTTCGGGGGTGGTTCCTTACCCTTAAGCTGCTCTAACTGCTGCCAAAGTAAAGCCGCATCAATGCCAGTGCGTTGAGCAATCTTCTCAAGCAAAAAACTTTGCTGAATCGTGTCTGGTATCTGAGCAAGCCAAGGTAGAAGCTCATCTCGCACCAAGACTGGCAAACCGAGGTCATGCTGGTGGCCCAATTTCCAATCCATAGCAAAACTCAAGAGATCTCGCGCGTCTCGCAAGATGGCCTCTATCCCTTTCACTCCCTCTTTACGCACAAAGCTATCTGGATCCTCTCCCGGTGGCAAAAGCCCAACCTTAAGGCGCATGTTGGGGAAATTCAAAGACTCTTTTACCACCTTTAACGAGGCATCCATACCAGCCTGGTCACCATCAAAAATCAAATAAACCAAAGGGGTTGCCGCTTGCAGCGCCCGCAGATGCTGGCTGGTCAAAGCTGTTCCTTGGCAGGCTACTGTTTCACGAAAGCCATAGCGGTGCATTTGCAAGGCATCAAGATAGCCTTCAACGACAATAGCCCTTCCTCTTGCTGCCATATCGCGGCGAGCTTTATCTAAAGCAAATAATGTTGCGGCCTTATCATAACGGCTATTCTTATACTTTTGCTTTTGGCTTGGGCTTAGAGCCCTACCACCAAAGGCTATTAACCGACCAAAAGTATCGTGAATGGGTACAATGATGCGATTACGGAAGAAGTCAAAGGCCTTATCGTCATAAAGAGTAGCAAGTGAGCAATCTTCAAGTTGCTCAGCGCGGATGCCGTGGCTACCTAATCTTACAACCAACCCTGCATTTTCATTTAAGGCAAAACCTAAGCCAAACTCTTGAATATCACCTAACTCAAAGCCACGGTCTAGCAGGTACTGCCTAGCCTCTTTGCCTCTAGGCCCAGTTAAATTGTCGACGAAAACCTGCTGAGCCATCAATAGGATACGCTTTTTTTGCGAGGCTTTTTGCCAATCACGGTCATCACGACTGCGTTGTTCAAGCTCTGGCATAGGAATATTGTAGCGCTCTCCAAGCCATTTGAGTGCTTGGATAAAGGTAAGTCCCTGCCTGGCCTGCACAAAAGAAATCGCATCGCCATGAGCACCACAGCCATAACAATGGTAATGGTCTTCGTAAACGTAAAAACTAGCTGTCTTTTCAGCATGAAAGGGGCAGCAACCAACTGGGCGACCACCTATTTTTTTAAGTGGAACTTGCTCTTCAATAAGGGTGAAAAGGGGCACTTTAGCCGCTAATCGGGCTTTTATATCTTGAATAGCATGCATATCGAGGTACTCTGGAGTTTGCTAAAATTCGCTCACCTAGGGGCTATTTAGTCTCACATATATGGAATAAGTTAGCTAGCAAGATCATACTTGGCAACATTGCCTTGATTTATCAAGATAAATCCTATATAATCTCCGCAATTATCCCAAAAAGAAATAGGCTTTTAGTTATGATTTACCGGATTGCACACTTAATTTTTCTTGCCACACTTACGGCTAGCCACTCCGCTTTTGCTGGAACATACCGTTTGCATTGCTTAGCGCCAGCTACAATTGTCCCTGATCAGCTCATTACCATTGCTGATTTTGCTGCATATAACCCTGCTGAAGATCTAAATAAATGTGCAAGCGACATCAGTGTACGTAGGGAAATTACCTATTTTCCTCAACTAATCAACAGGCTGCTGTTCTCCGAAACAGAGTTCAAAAAAATCGGTGACTCATGGCAAAGACATAAGGTTATGAATACTACTAGGACAGAAGCCACTACAGCTACCGTTGCAACTATAGGTATGGGTGTAGCAGCTAGATTGTTTAGCGCTGTGCTGGCTCCTATGGGCAATAGTCAAGACGCAAAGCTTGAGATGATTCCTATTGACAATAAGGTTTCCGCGACAACTACTGTTGACGTTCCCGTGATAGCGACCACTATTGACGCTTCTCTGGGCGTCATTGATGCCCCTGCAGGGATGAAGCACATTATTAGTATTGAGAAGCTAGGACCTAAACTACTAGCTCAACTATCTGAGAACGGAAAATTTACAGTCTGTCCATATTTTCTAAGCTCAGAGAAAAAATTTATTTATTTTACTCTCAACACTGAAGCCCCATTGCAATCCATTGCAAATAGTTCTGCAATGACTGCTGGCAAGACTGAAAGAGAAATGTTTGATCGCCTCAGACAAGTTATCTTTAAGGCCTTGGAACAAAGCAAAGCTAGAGCAACTATTAATATCAGGCTTTCCAAAGAAGAGTTTGACTTCTTAGAGGCGCAACTGGCGAAATTTCGCCGGTCTACTTTAGGTCATCAACCAGCAACACTGCCACTACTGCTCAAGGATGTCTCTGATCCTGAAGAAGAATCATCAGACGGATCGAGAGAAGAAGAGACAGATTCTAGTGGATCAACTGATTTACTAGAAGAAGAATACTATTATGTAAATGAGTCTGAGTTGCCTTCAAAAAACAGCGTTCCAGGTCGCTTTACAGTCGAGAACTATCAGAACATCTCTTGGCTTGGAGAAAACCCTCCAGCAGATGCTACCAATATAATCGAAGATGGTGTTCGTCGAATCAATGCTATTTTGGATCCAAACCAAAGCTACATACTGGCAAGCTTATCACCAGAAGAGCATAAGAACTGGGTGAGATCTATTGTTTTTGCATTTTGGCATAAAGCTTTCGAAATGCAATCGGACTTCAAAGAGGGATCGTTTGTAATTATCGGCGCTGAAGATAAAATTATAAATTTTCTCATGTGTGAGAACACATCTCGCAATTATTATCGGCGAGTTTCATCACATCTAAAACAAACGTCAGATTCTTTTTTTCACTACGGCTTGGATTTGGATTTTCCTAAGGACAAAGGGACAATCTTATTTTTTCAATACGGGCTGCGTGATCGCTCAAAAGCAACATTTATTAAACCAGAGAATTATGGGACCTATAAACTCGATGATATTGTCGAACATTTTCGTGAATGGTTACATTCTGTTCAAGTTAGATCATCAGGTTCCAAAGAAAATGATATCAACCCTGATTACCGCAAAGAGCGGGTTCCTGTTGATCTTCTCAACATGTATAAGAATGTGGTCAATACACTTCCTATCGATGACACTAAAAAAGAAAACTTCATAAGCGATAGTAAAAAATTCGGTATCGCTGCTATGGCAAAGCATCTTGCATCTCTTGCGGACAAAGCGCCTTATGATCAATTTTTAAAAGAACTCAAGGGATTGGGCATTCCAGAAGCTAACTGGCATTTGGAGTACAGAGTAGGCAAAGAAGTTATCATCAACCTCCTTCCACCTCAATAACCACCTAGCGCCAACGCTAAAACTTTGTCGCTAAGCGGTTGCCCATATCACACATTAAAGAAACATTGGCTAGCAAGATATACTCCGGGAAACTTGCTGCCTTGCTATCCCACTGGACAATCCCTAAGTATCTATTCACAAGGCTATTGTCGATGATCTTCTTGCAAACATTGTGCGGGTCACCCTCTTCATCAAAATCGTTGATAGGAAAAGAGCTAAGGATCAGCTGAGGCTTCTTGGGATTTTTAGAGACAGTGTATCTGTGATTTTTCTCAAAGGTATTAAGAGTTGCAGCTAGCGCATCAATGAGCTCTTGCGCCTTTTTGCCCTCTGGCATCTTCTTGTAGAAGATGATGGCAACATAAGGAAAAGCCAGCCCCTCTTCCAACAGATAGCTGACCTTCAAACCATCAATAAACTCTCCAGAATCTCTATCAAAGCTGCAGGATGCTGTTGGAAAGTATGCCGAAGCCTTGGCATCTTTAATATCACCAAAGACCTTGCCAAACTTCGCAACAAACTTACCCTTCTTGTTGGGACCAGTTGGGAGTTTCATAGACTTACGAATAGCCTCAACGCTATGGTCTTTAAGCGATTCAAACACTTTAGGGTGATTGCCAAAAAACATAAACTCCGCTTTTTGGGGCTTTTTTAATGCGGCGTTAACAGCTGAACAGTTGAATTTTGGCACCTTAACCTCATCTTCACCATTTTGGCTAAAGAGTGGCACACCAGCAAAGTAGAGACGGCGACGATGGAAGTAAAATGGCACCGGGTCTTCTGGATTAAAAGTTACCTTAGCAAGAACATCCTTACATGCCAAAAGACTTGCTTTAAGAGCCTTAGGGTCCTTTTTGTTTTTCTTAAATGCCACTTTCTTACAGTCAATAAACACAGCGGCGCCTGGAAACTGGCTTTTACAAGAGTTACCCTCGGCTTCAAGCTCATTTTTATCCAAGAAACCAGCCTTAAACAGCTTCAGACTCTTCTTACGACAAGTTAGATACTGGCTTGTCTCCTTGTTCTGGGGTTTTGGCGTTTTTTTCTCTTCATCGGCGAGCATAACTCCGCTATAACCGATACCCAGGGTCAGAAAAAATATTCGCGTGCTTTTTTTCACGGCCAACCTGATGGATTTAAGGGGTGTGTCTAGGAGTTTATTATGCCATCTTTTGACATCGTTTGCGAAATAAATATGCAGGAAGTGGACAATGCTGTTAACCAGACCACAAAAGAAATTGCCACTCGCTTTGATTTTCGAGGTGGCAAATCAGACGTCAACTTAGACAAAGAGAAAAAGATCATCAAGATCCTGGCTGATGATGAAATGAAGCTTCGCTCAATCAAACAGATACTAGAAAGTAAGTTTGCACGACGAGGGATTGATTGCCGCGCCATCTCTTATGGCAAAGAAGAAGAAGCTGGCATGAAATCTATTCGCGTTGAAGCCACCTTAAAAAGTGGCCTTAGCAAAGAAGATGCGAAAACTATTACTAAGAAAATCAAGGATTCAAAGCTAAAAGTCCAGGCTCAGATTCAAGACGACCAGGTGCGAGTCACAGGCAAAAGCATTGATGATCTACAAAGTGTTATTTCTTTACTGAAGGCATCAGATTTAGCTGTACCCTTACAGTTTAACAATATGAGATCTTAGGAGCGATCAATGGGATTTAAATGCGGCATCGTTGGCTTACCTAACGTTGGCAAGTCGACTATTTTTAATGCGATCACGAATGCGGGCGCCGCATCCGAAAACTACCCTTTTTGTACTATTGATCCCAACATTGGCAGGGTTGATGTACCAGATGCTAGGCTCGGGCAAATCCAATCTGTGATCCCTTGTCAAAAGATCATCCCTGCTTCCATGGAATTCGTGGATATTGCCGGTTTGGTAAAAGGTGCTTCCAAAGGGGAAGGGCTTGGCAACCAATTCTTGAGTCATATTCGCTCTACTGATGCTATTGCGCATATTGTCCGCTGCTTTGATGACAACGATATCACACACGTTGAGGGCAATGTTAACCCAACACGCGATATTGAAATTATTGAAACTGAACTCATCTTTGCTGATAACGAAACTGTCGAAAAAACATTGACCCGTTATCAAAAGCTTGCCAAATCTGGCAAGAAAGAAATACCCAAGATTGTTACCATGCTGGAAGCTTTAACAAAGCATCTACAAGAGCTAAAACCAGCACGCACCTTTGATATCACGCCATTTGTACAAGACTTACAGGAAGTACAGTTTGCCTTCCGCGACCTGCATTTAATCACTGAAAAGAAGGTGGTTTATGTTTGCAACGTCGATGAAGATATGGCTGCTGGCAATAAAGACAATCCATATACTTTAGAAGTAAAGGCCCATGCTGCTAAAGAAGGGGCTGGAACTGTGATTGTCTCAGGCAAGATCGAGCAAGAGATCAGTGTGCTTGACGAAGCAGATAAAAAAGAAATGTTTGCCGATCTAGGATTAAGTGAGCCTGGTTTAAATCGCCTCATCCGTAAAGGCTATGAAATTTTGGGGCTACAGAATTATTTTACAGCAGGTGAAAAAGAAATTCGAGCTTGGACAATTAACGTTGGAACCAAAGCCCCACAAGCTGCTGGTGTCATTCACTCAGATTTTGAGCGCGGTTTTATTTGCGCCGAAGTGTATCAAGTTCCTGACTTGTTGAAAGCTGGCAGCAAAGCTAAGTTAAAGGAACAAGGCTTGTTAAAGATCGAAGGCAAGGAATATATCGTTAAAGACGGCGATGTAATGGAATTTCGTTTTAATGTCTGATGTGACTTCCCCAGATTCCAAGTAATTGAAAAATCTTGGGATGTGTAGCAAAAGAACGCGGGGTAGCAAACAGATCACCTGACGCCAGTCAGGCCGATGCGGCCACGACGGCTGGTGATGACTATGACACAAGGTTGAGTAGTAACCGCTTAGCCTGAAGAGTCGATCGATCAGCATTTTTGGCCATGACTATCTAAGTCTAAAGGCCATCACCAGCTGTCGTAACCGGTGCGGACAAGCTTTATTTACCTGATACAGTCGCAAACGAAATAAACAGAGCGATAAACTGCAGGACATAAAACCCGACAATACGAATGGCTGCCCACTTACTGGATTTAAGACGCAGAGCTGCCCAAATAAGAATCAAGGCATGAACCAAGAAAAAAATACCAGCCCAGAAGTTGTAGATAGTATAAAGATCAATCATCACTGGATTTAACAGTAAGTGAGCGTTATCAGGCGCTAGTTTTGGGGTGTACTTGACCATCATTTCAACAATGATGGGTTTACCCATAGCATGCGAACCTAACGTGAGAGCAGCCATAACAAAACCGACAACGACAGGCTGGAATTTAAAGAACAAGGCCGACTGTGTTTTCCAGGATACCAGCGCCATACCCAAAAGTAAGGCGACTTCAACACCAGTGATCCAGTCAATATCACCAAAGATGAATAAGGTTAGACCAAGCCAGACGGCAGTCATGACAATCGCTGCAACAAGAGCTTGCTTGAGCCCGACGCGCGACTCAATAATGCAGTAGACCACCAAAGTGGCAATGAGCATAAGGGTATAAATTAAAGGATCATCCATAAAAGCTTTCCTTGTTTGGTGGTGATGCTATCTTAGGCTGTTCGTTTATAGCTGCCAAGAAAATTAAGATGCGGATACCCTGCATCCGCATCTTAATTCTAGCAACAGCAAGGATGAGGGTTTGGGAGAA
>CALBMD010000432.1 GCA_937896265.1 uncultured Pseudomonadota bacterium | reverse complement strand
TCAGATGAAAAGATCCTAGGCATTGAAAAGAGCTACCCCAACGGTCATCCAGTTTCTAAGGTTTTGTTTAGCAAAAAGATTGAAGATCTGAAGTCTATGTGTGACGAGAATATTGCTCTGAAGCGCAGCTTCTTGTTGTCAGTGCGCTATTTTTCTAAATTTCAAAGCAAAGCGCAGCTTCTAGACCTAAGGTCGCATAAGGAGCCATTAGCACGTCAAACTCGTGAGTTTAAGCGAGACCTCCTTACCTTCGTTTCGTTGATAAAGAACGTGCAGGAAAACTATGAGCTAAAAATCCACCCATTAGACCAAGACAGGTTGGGAGCCTTCTTGCGCAAATTCTTCAATCCCAAGACGTTTTATAAGCGCGACTTTGCGCCCATTAATCCAAGATTGCCGCTTTCAGATCAGATCATCTTTAATGCTCCAACCCTTAGCTATGAAGGACTATCCTGCGAGGGTCGCAAAACAAGGACTCTGACGCTGAAAACCTCACCCTCCTTTGCATATCCTGGAGGCATGGCCCATTTCGTCAACCTGGATTTCCCTCTACGACTTGCCATCAATTTTTCTTTCCCGACCGCAGCCAAGGTAAAAAAATTTTTTGCCGCTAAGGAGTTTTTTCTTGAAAATGCCATGAGCGCTAAAGCAAAGCTGCAAAAGGAAGAGATTCAGTCCGTTCAGGAGATGCTGGCTAGAGATGATCGCTGCTTGCATATGACCTTTACCATCACCTTAGATGGCGAAAGCGATGCTGAGTTGGATGAGAAGACCAGGAAAGTCTGCCACATCTTTAACAATCAGCTTGAATGCGAGGTTATCGAGGAATGCGATATTGGTCTTGGCTTATGCTTAAATACGCTGCCTTTAAATTACAGCCCCGACGCTGATTTATCAACAAGGCGGGCTATCCGCATTCTTCGTTCCGATGCCATGAAGTTTATCCCTTTGTTTGACTCGTTTGAAGGTCTTAAAAATCCTCTTGGTTTGCATCTGTCACGAGAAGGAAACATTGTTCCATTCTCGCTTTTAGAAAACGAGACCTCCAACCATACTGTAGTTTTGGCAGATACTGGGGCTGGCAAATCGGCCTTCGTCGTCGATTGTATTCAGGCTGCTAAACGCTTAAGCCCTGAGCCTCTGGTCTTTGTTATCGATAAGAAGTCGAGCTATGGAATGCTGAGCCAGTACTATGATGGTGATCTCACCATCTTTGAGCGTGGCAAGGACATTCCTTTCTCTCCATTTCGAGGCGTCTACAATGAGGATAAAATCGCCTTTCTTACCAAGATGATCATCATGGCAGTCAAGCTTACCTCTCCTAATTTCACCCCTGAAAGCGAGCATCAAAGCGCAATTGCAAAAGCTCTGAAGATTGCCTACCTCAAAAAGTGTGAAAACAACGGCCTTGAATTCATCGACGGTAATTTGGTGCAAAAGCCCGATTCCAGCCAAGTGATGATTGATATGAACGATCTGGTTGTTGAATTGGGCAGCCTGGTGCAAGAAGGCCCACAAAAAGAGATGATCACGACCCTTTGCGCCAAGCTCAAACCATTCTATGGGGACGGTATCTATGCCCAGTTTTTCAACGCTGGTAAGACAACCGAAACCAAGTACGAGAAGCTTTTCTATATCTATGACCTCGATGCCTTGGACGGCGATCCTGTTCTACAAACACTGATGACCATGAGTGTTATCGAGGAAATTCGCTGCGTTCTATCCCTGCCCCAGAACCAAGGTCGCACTGGCTTTCTCATTATGGAAGAATTTGCCATGCTCGGTCGCAACAATCCTGCCTTCCGCGACTTTGCCATCGATTTTGCGGAAACGATGCGTAAACGCGGATGCTGGTTGATTACGCTGACACCTAGGCCGCAAAACTATTTTGACCTTGAGGTTGGTAAAGCCTTTTGGGGCGTAGCGGACAATTTCATTTTTCTGCAAATGAGTTCCGATAACGTCGACTACATCGCTGAAAAATCTTCTCTATTGGATGAAGCGAGCAGAGAAATCATTCGCTCGCTCAGAACCAAAAAGGGCAGATATGCTGATGTTTTCTTCATGAACAAAAGCAAGACCAAGCAAGGCGCCTTCCGTTACCGTCAGACCTCCTTTGATCGCTGGATGTGCCCAACCAACCCCCTTGATTCGATGGAAGCGCTTAAGGCGCTTGCTTCGCATCCGAACAAATGGGATGCCTTAGAATTTCTCGCTAATACCTTCCCAAATGGCGCATCGGCTAAGCCTCAGTAAGCTCGCATTAGCCCCAGGGCATAGGCCCCTGGGGCCTTTTTTACTTAACCTTAAACGGGAGGAACTATGCACAAATATTTGTTCATCTTCCTGGTTTTTTCCCAGCTCGCGAATGCTGGGAATGGGAACGTAGACTTTCGTTCCGAGAGTCGGAAACAAGCAAATGATTATCTTTTTGGTCCTAATGGGCATCTGTCCGATCCAGTTTTCGATAAGTTTAGAACAATTGATCTAGACGTCGATATTGGTATTGGTTCGGACTGCGGACGCATCAACATACAGAAGACTCTCAAAGCTGGTTTAACTAACATCTTGGATTCCAAATACTTTGAAAAAGTGGGTCAAGATATCATGGCAGCCTCACCTATGCTACTTACCTGCTACTTTAGCCCTACCTGGTGCGCCATTCTTAAAAACTTCCGAATTCAAGCAAATATGCTAGCTCAGCTGCGTATGAATCAATGTAATGCGATCAATAAATACACGGATCAAAGAGTTTCGGACTACTACGAACAACGTTCGCAATGCGTTCAAAACAAGATCAAAAGCACGGATGGTGATTTTGAGAAAGCGATGAATGGTTGTGACGGAAATAGGGATTACAACCTTAGGAGCTGGGCAGGAGGAAACGGCCAGGATGAAGAAAATAGATTGATTGAAGACTCAGCCAAATGGGCTGGTTTCACTGATGAGTCGGCAAAACGTGTCGTTGATCTTACTAAATCATTCATTGGTGATACCGTCATCAAAAACGGCTCGGTTAAGGTAGATTTTGGACCAAGGCAGTATCAAATGAGTCCCAGAACTTACTTAATGGAGGTGAAGAACTCAACTTTTAACAAGCTATGTAAAAGCCTTCTGCCTAAATTGGTTCGCTCTGGAGCCTATGGAGGCAATGCTTTTAAGGTGATTTCTGACAAAGACCTTAAAGATGTCAGCGGTTCTAATAAGTTCATATTGGACAGGCAAACCTTAACCTCGCTAGCTTTCATGCCTTATGCCAAACGTAACGACGCATGCAGGCAGCTGTCCGATGCTCTTGCTATGGGAACCTATAACGAAGATATGGGTAAAACACTTGATTTTATCGCGTCAAAGCTCTCTACCAACCCAAACCTTCCAGAAAAGCGTCAGACTGAGGTTGATCGCAAGCGCAGCGCGTTTAAAGACCAAGTGGAGCTATCACTAAACTTTGAAAATCGTTACGCAGAACCACTGAATCAAGTGCTCTATCGCATCAACAAAGAGGGCGCCAAATACATGGAAAGTGCGGCAAGCAGAGAGATAAACCACGAAGGTCAATCGCATCATTCCCAACGAATTCAGAATTTGTTTATGGATTGTGCGGATGGCATCGGCTGCGAGAACTAAGGAGGTCCGATGTTTTCTTCAACAGCCTATGAGGCTTATTACACTTATATCGGCATCTATCTCCATGAAACATCCATTAAGATCATTACCTCGCAAGAAGTACTGATTGGGATATTAGTTCTTATCCTGGGCCTAACCTTCTTTTTTGGGACTTGGCAGTATTTTTCTAAATTCATGCCGCATGGCCTGGGTGCTGGCAAGAGCGTTGGTATTAGCTTTTTCTTTAAGGTAATCGCCTGTTTCTTGATTGGTATGTCACTTTTAACCGTGGACGTGCCGAAGAATATTAAGACTTATAAGCGGGTTTCCTGGCACACCAACCCCTACATTCAGGGTCGATTTCCAGGAGCAAATGAATCCTACAAGGTCAGTTTTATTTTCGATCTTTTTATTCGATCGGCTGAGGAGATTTCTCAGTTCGGCAGCAGCATTGTAGACAGGATTTTTGCTAAGACTAATTCAGAGCTGGAAGCACCAGCGGCCTTCTATAAGGCGTTCATGTATGCGGGCTCTCAAACCATTGATGACCCTGGTTTGGTCGACAAAATCGATGTCTATTCGCGCAGCTGCTTTGATCAGGTGCTGCCTCTTATTGGAGCAGCGAAGACACAAGATCGAATCGACGAGTTTTTCCGTAAAAATGGGATAGTCGATCAAGAGTTGAGCAATATCCCTATTCAAATGGAAGACGGGCAAAGAATCTCCTGCCTGGACCTCAAAAATGAGATGCGTGAGCACCTATGGGCTTATGCTGAGGAGAAAGGGGCTAAATTTCATCGCCACTATCACGGCAAAGTGAGACTGCACACCTACGAGATATCCAAAGAAGACCAGAAGAATCTGATAGCATCCAACGCCCTAGTAAATCATTTTCTATCCAAATCGGAAGATGGTTTGGGTACCCAAGAAGGGGCAAAAGTTGAAGGGACGCTAGCTAAGGTCTTTTTGGGCTGGAGTCGTTTCTGGTCATTTGACGGCTTCTTCACAATGGTTGGCTTAGGCAATCAAGTTGGATCAGCTCTAACTGCGGAAAGAGCTGAGAAGTTCTCTGAGTACCTGCAAAGAGCGCCGCATTTAAAAGGGATGGCAAAGATGTTCTTAATTGCCATCTTTCCTTGGCTGGTATTTTTGGTTGTTGCCGGCCGCTGGAAGGTTATTTTCTCTTGGTTTGCGGTCTACTGCTCCGTCCTTCTTTGGACGCCAATATGGACTCTTTTGTATCACCTAATGACCAGCATTGCTCTTTCGACTGAGCTGATGCAGGAGTTTGGTAAAGTCTCTGATGGGATCTCGCTTTATTCAGCTAGTTTCATCACTGCAAAGCTTTATCAGTTCTATGCGATCTATTCCTGGCTTCAGCTTGTAGTTGGTCCTCTCCCCACCATGATATTAGGCTACGGCCTCTTTTCATCATTTCTAAAAGATTCCCAAGGTGAAAGCGCGCCTCCGATGGTGACAACCATCAAAGATGTTGGGATGAGCGCAGCCACGGGTGGTGTTTCAAGTGCTGCACAGGCAGCAGCAAGACACGTTTAGCGGAGGTAGTTATGTCGTCTAAATATCCGGGAAACAAAGACGCCTTCAAGACCAGCAACCCCAATCCTGATGTAATAGGTGCTTTTGTAACTGAAGCAATGCAAGAGTTCATTGTAGTAGCAAGCATGGGGCTTTGGGGGCTGCTGAAGTCGTTCGTCTCAAAAAAAGCGGTTGTTACAATTCCAATGGTTGTTGGCCTAGCTGTAGCCAGCTTCATGGCTGCGAAGACTGGGTACCACATCCGCCTTATTCATGATATTGACCCCATCATATTCACATATGCTCGCTTAAAATGGCTCACGCGCATTCCTCTCATGTATCACGTTGCGGCGATTTTTTGCTTCATCCTAAGCCCTATTGTGCTGATGATCGGTATCTGGATGCGAAGCATCCGCACCAAGTTTCAGCGTATATTCCTCAAGGCAAACCTTACAAATGGCTTAGGCGATACACCAAAGCTAATTAGAACCCAGAAGCTTGATAAGGATCGAGTGTCGTATATTTTTGATGCTAATGGCGTGGGTATAAGTGAGTTTCTGGCTAAATCAGAAAGGATCGAGGCCCACTTCAAAACTAACGTGGAATCCATCAAGCACGCCGATCATAAAGGGCAGATTGCGATCACCTTTACGAAGCAAGTATTTCCTGATCGCGTATCGTATTTGGAACTCACAACGCAAAAAGTCCTTCCAAGAGAAAGCTTCTATCTCGGGCAAACAATCGAAGGGCCAAAGGTCCAAGGTGTTGCTGAACTACCCCATATGTTGATTGCTGGCACAACTGGGTCGGGCAAGTCTGTATTCTTCAAACAAGCACTCCTGGGGCTGCTTGAATCATCTCCGCACCTACAAATGTATCTGATCGACCTTAAAGGCGGTCTTGAAATGATCGACTTTGCGAAGGCCCCCAATGTCCAGGTGATTAAGTCGATGGACCAGGCTGTGCATCTTTTGCGGTTGATTGAAAGAGAGATGAAAGATCGCTTCCGTCACCTTGAGGAGTCGAGTCGCAAGCAAATTGTGCCTGAGGAGGATAGAAGGGACCGAATAGTCGTAGCGGTGGATGAGGCTTCTGTCCTGTATATGAATCGCAGTAGGCATGATCCAGATTATCAAACCTCACTTGATGCGAGGCAGCTGGCTGATTCGATCTCCAAACTATCTCGTGCTGCTGCAATCCATTTGCTCCTTGCGACTCAAAAGCTTGATCGAAGCGTTATTCCTACCTCAGTCTCTGAAAACATCTCTGGACGCATGGCGTTCCGTGCCAACTCTCTCCAAGGCAGCATGGTCGTTCTGGGATGCAAAGATGCTAGTGAGCTTCCTGAAATACCAGGGCGAGCCATCTGGGCATTTGGGACTCAAAAAATCATCATCCAAGCTCCTTTTGTTGATGAAAAGACAATCCGGGCTCGTTGCGAGCAGGTCGCAGAAGGATTCAAAGCTGGTAAGAGAAAGTTGCTTTCGCCAATGATTGGCAAGGTAGGTAAGAAGCAAGAAGCTGAAATGCAGGCAATGGTCTATCAATCAAGTCCAGCCGAAAAATAGATTAGTCGGGGGTATCAATGGAACCAAAAATCGAAGGGATCAACTTCAGATCGGTAGACGAAGAGCTGCTACGTTATCTCCATGCTGTGAAGGTGGCAAACTATCATCAGATTCATCGCGACATCTACCCTGGCTATCATACCAGGAGCGTTTGCAATCGTTTGAATGTGCTTGAAGCTAAGGGTTTGATCGTTGGTATGAGGCAGAGGTTTTATGCTTCAGGCAAAAAGGTACTTTCTATATCGAAGCGTGGCTTTGAAGCGGTTGTTGCCAAAGAAACCGAAAAGCGATTGGAACTGAAAAGCGAAGCGATCCAACATGATCTTAGCCTCGTCGATATTCGGCACCGCCTCATGCAAGCCAATCGTATCAGCAAGTATCTAACTGAGAATCAGATCCAGACATGGGGATCGCTAGAGTATGGCGCAGATATAGCAAATCTGGAGCATTTAAACAGCGACGCAATCATCGCAGTCCAATTTCCCAAAGCGCAAGTATTGGTTCCCTTGGAGTATGAAAGCCATAGCAAGTCTGAAACCAGATATGAACCGCTGGTGCGGAATTACTATGCCAAAGATGAAGTGGCGATTGTTTTCTATGTTTGTGAATGCGAAGCCATAATGAACAAGATTATAAAGATGGAAAATAGCCTTTATAAGGGGGATAAACCCAAATTCTTCTTCTGCCTGTTAAAAGAGTTACTGCAAGATGATGCAATGCCATTTAAAAACTGTCACGGTTTTGCGCTGAAAATGAACGAATCGCAGCCTATGAACAAGTTATGAAATACCTATGATTAATCATAGGTGAAAATCATCCTAACCAGCTACTACTAAAGACAAATCTACTTAATAGAAATCTTAACTGACTACTGTTTGTCGCTATTTTTCCCTTATTTTTATCACCTTATCCTCTGGAGGCTATATGGATACCCTCAAACCAACTATACCTGACTCCTCTGCTGCTCCTGCTGTCTCTCCTCCATCATCCAATCCCTCTGCTACCTCTAATACTGTCCCTATCCGTATTCATAAATCTACTGCCCGTATCCTTCGCTCTATTGTCACCAAGCTCAATAGGAAGTCCCATGGCAAGAAGGTCAGACCTGACCAAGTGATTAGCAAAGCATTGAGCCTATTGACTGATGTGCATTTGGCAGAGATTGAAAAAGCCAGCTACGACAGCAAAGACCAATTTGAAATCGAGTTCAAAAAGTACTGTCAGAAAAATGGAAACATTTCCAAAGATGAGTTTTTGAAACGATTGATGGCTGCTGCTCTACCTCAGATCGAAACCCCATCATCCGCTCAATGAGACCCCAGACGGCCTAACGGCCTGGGGGTGACGACAGCTACATCCACTATCAACGGAGAAAACCTATGACAAACGAATACAAAGTAAAATTCGGTGACATCTGGAAGATGGGGAAACATAGTTTACTTTGCGGTGACAGCACCGAGGTATTAATGATGGAGAAGTTTCTCGGCGATGCCAATCCAAAGCTTTGCGTGACAGATCCCCCATATGGAATTCACTATAAGGCCAGCGTTAGTAGCAGGGAGCTTTACGAGCTAAAAGTAAAGAACGATCACCTAGTCAATTGGGCGCAGGCCTTTAAAAGATCTAGGGCTCCTGTCTTATATGTTTGGTTTAGCTTCAAGGTTTTTGACCTCTCCAGTCGAGCTATTACCGACGCTGGCTACGACGTGAAGCAAATGATCGTTTGGATGAAGAATCATTTTTCCCTGCAACGCACGCTCTATCATCTTCAGCATGAACAATGCATGGTCGCCATCAAGCACGGGGCAGATAATCACAAAATTTGGACCGGAGATCGTAAGCAAAGGTCAGTGTGGCAGGTCGACTCGGTGCCTCCAAGCAGACGCATTCATCCAACCGAAAAGCCGGTAGGTGTTTACACCATCCCTATCCTGAACCACACGGTGCCCGGTGAGACGGTTATCGATATGTTTGCAGGGTCTGGAGTCTTATTTGAAGCATGCGAAAAGACCAAGCGTGTGGGGATGGGTGTGGAGCTGTGCCCTGAGGTCTGCGCTCGAATTATAAAGAGGATGGATGACCTAGGTCTTCCGATCGAGCTGGAGCGCAACTTGTTCGAACAAAGCCCCATCAAAAAGAAGAAATCTCAATCAAATTCTAAATCTCTATCTAGCGATTTTTAAACCAAAGTTCAGAAAGTTCTAAGGGCTCGGCAAAAGGACGCTATATTAGGAGGCTATCCAATGGGAAACGTGCTCTTTGATAACCGAATATCCGAAAAGTTTCTCACTGCTGATGAATTAGCTGAGCACCTGCGGGTGTCGGTCCATACTATCAGAAAGTGGAGAAGCCAGGAGAAAATCCCGTACTACAAACTAGGTCGCTCCGTGCGTTTCCGAGTCAGCGAAGTGCTGGCGAAGATAAAAGGAGCGATTGAATGAAGAACCCTTATGATAGGGCAGAGCCAAAGGCCCACCAGGGCAAGAGTGGATCCTGGCGCGTGCGATTTTTTGACGAGATCGAGAATAAATATCGCGAAAAATCCTGCGCCACCAAAACCGAGGCCGAAAACCTCAAGAGAGCTATTATTAGAAAAGATGATCTCTCGTTTTGGTTTCCGGAAAAAACAGTTATCCACAGCGAGCTAAAAACCTACAAGGATTTAGCGTTGAGGTGGCTCGATCACGGAGAAAATGTTCGCCGGCTTTCCAAATCTTGTCTTAAGAATTACCAGTGTCACTTGAACAATCACATTTTGCCTGAAATCGGGGATGTGAATTTACGAGCACTCAAGCTTGATCATATTGAGCTGGTAGCTAAAGCAATCAAAAGCAAAGTTCCACAGACGAGATCTTATCAGGCGATAAGAAAAAATCGTAAGGATGACGACGGTAGACGAGGAACAGATACCTTAAGCCTTGCCTACCAACGAGAAATTCTTACCGTAGCTTGCATGATCTGTTCGTGGGCGAGCAAAAGGCGACCACCTTTGATTCATGAGAATCCATTCGAAACCTTCAAACTACCTGAGTGTCCGGAGCATTTGTATAACTACTGGACAATCAGTGATGAAGATAAGTTCTTCGATTGGCTCGATTCTGGGGCAAACTTCTACGTTCGAGCAGCCTTCGACCGGGGTCAGCAGCAGAAGCGGTTAGATAATCCACCAGAGCTGAGAGACATTGTGATGGTTGCCT
>CALBMD010000431.1 GCA_937896265.1 uncultured Pseudomonadota bacterium | reverse complement strand
TTAATAAAGAATATAGGCTGCATGCAGCTAAGCAGATTTAAGTGTCAACTTTCTTAAAACCCGCAGCTTTGCTTAGGATGTCATCTATTCGTCTATCTTTTTTAGTTCTTAAAAAAGAGGGGCCTAGGGGGAAACATCCTCCGGCGCAGGGGTTTGGGGAGCGCGCAGCTCCCCAGAACACCGTCTTATGTCAGGCTGCTCTTACAAACTAGCTCTTAATCTAAACCCGTGGAGTAGTGTTAGTCGGCCCTGAAAAAGGCAAAAATGCTGCGTTGCCTTGCCTTGCCTTTTTTGAGGGCCTCACAAAAAGCACAATCAGGGTCGATGAGTTAGTGTTTTATTGAAAACTGACAGAAGGAGCAGGGCTTAATGTTCCATGAATCTTAATCTGCATTTTGCCGCTGGTTTCTTTTTGTGCTATAGCATCTAAAATAAAGCCAAGATGCTCCTGTAAGGCTTTGCCAACTTCAAGATCAAGTTTTAGATCTATCAAGGAGTTAGTAAATTCTGGTTTTTGAGTAATCTGTCCTGATATAGCTAAATTTAAATCATTAGATGTAAAGCCAGAATTTTTGTCCACTTGCATAATACCACCCTTGAGCTCTGTGGTGATCAATGCTTTGGAAAACTGTTGATCTGGGATAGGGATATTCTCTGTTAGAGAATGTAAATTCAATTCCTTCAGATTGATCAGCAGTTTGCCCTCTGATTTCTGAAAATGCGTTGAATTGATATCCATTTCAATAGCAGCATTGAGTTTGGCGCCAATTTTCATACTTTCAAAAAGTGGCTTAGCTAGAGGACTGACAGCATCGGAATCACGAGCTACTGCCAAAAGAAATCCTAGAACCGGCCCTACACCAAAATCAACAGCCTTTACAAAAGCATAGTGTGGCAGTGCATTGTTTTGAAAAAGAAATGAGAAAAGGCCAAAGCTTATTTTAGTTTGAACAGTGCCGCCTTTCTTATCTAAAACATAGAGCGAAGTAGTCAGGTTGCCGATAAGCAGAGATAAAAGGCTTATATCAGCGCTAACCTTTGTTAATTCAAGTTTTTCTGCCTTTTGAGATGAGACATCAATGTTAGAGAGTTCAATGCCAAGGGGGAATCGAATCTTGAGCTCACCAACAGCGATATTATAGCCGCTTAACTCAGAGGCTTTGAGAGTTAAAGCTTCTTTTAAAATGCCATATGGGAAAATTAAATAGATAAAGAAGAAGAATGTAGCAACTCCAAGTGCTACATAACCAGCTATTTTGCGAAAGCGATCCATTTGTACCTACTTGATTAATGAGAGATTTGATAGCCGCGAATCAGCAAATCGACGTCAAAAAATAGCTTGTTACCATAGATGCCCGTTATTTTCAAATTCTGGATCCTTAGGTAATGCTCCGATTTTTCAACTTCGGTTAGAAAATCAAGCAACTTTGGGATAGAAATTTTTGATAATCTCATATCGACATGAATTTCTCGCATCACTTTCGATAAGGGATTGGCAGCATCAATCTCGACACTGCGCTCACCTATGTTATTGATAGGCAAATTTTGGCTACGCGATACTTTTTCAAAGTAGGGCTTAAGATTTAAGTCCTTAGTTTTGCGAGTAATATTATCCACAAGCTTGTCAAAAATTTCAGATTCTGCAGCTTCTTCGGCTTTAAGTGCTTTCAGATCACGCAAGTCTTTGAAAGCACCAGCTAATTGATTTTCAAGGAGAGATACTTGAGCATAGTAAAAATAAAAAGCAAAGATTAGAGCAAAAAAAATGGCACCAACCCCGCTAGCTAAAACAGCGTTTTGTTGATTGGGGTTTAATTTATTGAAAGTGTCCATTAAGAAGTCAAGATTTTCGTTGTTAACACCAAACAAGCGAACCTTGACTTTATTAAATTGGTTTTGAAAAATACTTTTAAATCGGTCTGTTACTTCAGAAGTGCTAACCATTACTGCACACTCCCTTCCAGGAAGTTTGGGATATAGCGAGCTTCAATGACAGCCATCTTGATCTCAGATCCAGGTTTAGTTTCTGAAGATTTCTCTTCAACGCCATTTAAGCCTTTGATCTTTTTCACCGAGGCCTCAAATTTTGCTATTGTATCAAAAGAGTCTGCTTCTATTCTAAGTCTAATTCTACCACTGCCATCTGGAGCTGATTCATACTTGTATTCAGTAACGTTAATTTTAATCTCAGCTGGCAGGTTAGCGCTTATTTTATACAAGCTAATTAGAGCGCCTGAATCGGAATTTAGATCAACAAACCCTTTTGCAGAGCTACGTTTAGATTCAATTCTGTCCTGCAAGTTAACTTTAGCGTCACGAGCAATTTTCGCAAAGCCTAAGCCACTTTTTTGGTTTTTTTTCTTAAGATCTGCAGGTAGCGCATTAACAAAGGTTTCTTGTAGATTCTCAATTTGCCGTGAATAAGAGAAATATTTTGTCATGTAACTACAGGCTAAGAGTATCATGACAAAGCTGATAGTTTTGAGGGAAACGCTGGCCGCTTTGAAAATCGATGCGTAGTCTTGTGAAAAGGCAAATTCACCTTTGCGCAGATTGATTTGGGAATGGCGTTTAACCGAGGATACAGCACGTAAGCCGATGGATATACCTTGGGCCATAACTGGCATCTTAGCAGCGATATCAGGATTCACCTTGAGGGCAGAGCGTTCAATTGGCAGGTGGATTACAGGTACATCAAGATGCTCTGATAGGTAAGCATCGAACTTTTGTATCTTACTGGTACCTCCAGAAAGAAAGATGCCTTCGATTGGAGCTTTTTCCCAGGTCTTAAAAGCATAGAGGGTTCGGCCAAGATCTTTGATAATAGTGTTTGAAGCTATTGTGATGCGGTCTATAACTCTGTTTTCGTAGTTGTTTTCAAAATTATCTTTTTCATTTAAAGTGAAAACACGGCTGATGCGGTGTTTAATTTCTTGCGCCTCGTTATACGTGACCTCTAAATCACGTGCTAAAAATTCTGTAATGTAACGTCCACCTAAATTGATAGAGCGAAACATTCGCAATACGCCATCTTGCACTAAGCACACAGAGGTTTTTTCGTGCCCGACATCGACAATGCCATAGCATTTGCCTGGAGTCATAGGGAGATGAGGGCTTAAGTTATAGAAAGAAAGGCTATCAACATCCACTAATTTAGGATCAATATTGATACGCTGTAGGTGTTCTAGAAAATTGGCTAAGAAAGTCTTTTTTGTCATGACGACAAGAGCAACTGTTTTTGCATCCATCTGGCCTAAAATTTGATGATCGACAATCATATCACTTAGATCAAAGGGAACAGCGTCCTCTATTTCAGCAAAAACAGCAGCAGCAACTTTGTGTGGTTCAGAAAAGTTAAAAGACAGGACACGACTTGAAATATATTGGCCAGGCATAGCAGTGATAATGCGGTCAGCCTGTAAGTCGTTTTCTTTGAATAGCTGCTCCATACAAAGAGGGATCAACTCATCAGGAGGTACATCGTCTAAATGCGGTATAGGGTTTTCGCAGAAATTCGATATCTCATAGCTCTTGAATTTGTTCAGGATTTCAACGGCCTTAATTGAATAGCTGCCGATATCTAACCCAATAATTTTTTGCATTAAATTCCCTTTTTCTCGAGCCTAGCGCATCTTCCAAGTCACGATCTGATAAGACCGCTTGGTTCTTTGCTTATTGCGCAAAAAAGCATTGCTTTTTGGCGGTATTCGACGAATTACCATATCTAAATTCAAATCCTGTGAGCCTGTACGAGCATTCACTTTAACCCGAAAGAAATCACTTTTCACATCAAACCAAGTTTCTTTATTGTTTGCTGACTGTTTATCTTGCTCATCTTCCAAATAACAAAAAAGATTCTTCAACTTTTCCTTAATTTGATTGGTGCTTGCGGCAATTGGTGATTTATCCTTTTGGATTTTCTCCCAGCCCAAGGCAAACTTCTCGTGACAACCTCCACTTTGCGCTTCTGGCATTAAGCAGGCCATGAGCTCCTTGGGTGCTGTGTTAATGTTGACCTTCGAGAAGTCTCTTTTCTCATTATATAAAAAGGTAGTCAAATAGGGTGAGAAAACAGCATGGATCTCATCATCCCAGCCATCAACTAAGCGTAGCTCTTCGACGGAATCTAGAGGTAAACCCTTAGGAAGATAAGGAGGAGTTTCTTTTTGATAGGGATCTTTCACATCGCCAGTAGAGAAAGTTGGGTCGGTAGCTTTTGCTTGGATAAAATCTTTGATACGAGTTCGTAGCTCTTCAGGGGATAGATGCTTTGATTCCAAAAAGGCTTTTTCAATAGGGCAGGAAAACAAAGCGTCTAGCATATTCGTCGTTTCAGGGCAGCGGCCTTGCCTACAATCATTGAGGTTTATTTTGCCTTGTTCATCGCTGATCTGAATGGAAAATTCATCTTCAAATAGCGCCATAACATTAGCAACGCCTTCTGACATCAACCCCTTAAGACCAAAAGGGTCATCTTCAGCTTTGCTTGCTGCTTGAGCTAAAGCAACAGTCATTGCTCCCAAAGGTGGCAAGCTGTTGAAAGAATTCCAGATGCTGCTGGCATCATCAACGCGATCTTGTTTAAAAGGAGCTGGGGCATTGGGTCCTGAGCGAAAAAGATCAATACCAAAACTGACGCTTAGCAGCAAAACAGCAAGGTTAGCGCCGGACTTTGCTAAATATTCTGCTTTTATGCGATCACGAGTACCGCTGGCTAACTCTACTTGTACGGCAGACGTAAGGATCATATCGCTAATAGTGCTAAGCATGATGGCAATTGCCATGACAGCTATAAGCAAAGAAATACCGCGTTGAGATCTTTGCGGAGCCTTGGTACGTTCCCCATCTTCCATAGGGAATCCCCAATATATCTTCAACTTATTTTGCCTTTTATTCAAACAAAAACCTCAATTTCAAGCTACAACCTAAACGAACTTATGCGCTGGCGAAGTTCATCTAGATCCAAGGCAGCAGGAATATAGACAACCGTGGCGAGCTGCTGAAGTGCTTGATCACCTTCTGGCTCGACGGCTTCTTTGGATTCTTCTGACCAAGCTTTAATAACGACTCGAACCATATGTGGGATGAGATTTGACGTGTCGCTTCGTGCAGAGTCCCAATCATTGTGTGACCAATCATCGCCAGCCCAGGGCTCAAAGGTAACGGAAGAGATATCTTGCGCCAAGATCTCCATTTTGGGGTCTTCTTTGAAATCTTGTGGTACGCGCGGAAACTCGCCTCGGTAGAGATGGCTACGGCTTGGGTGCTTATCTGATTTGCGGACCTCGTAGACGACATAAGAGATATCAGACTCTTTGGCGTTGATGGTGCGACCTCGATGGCTCATCGTAGTTAGTTTTAGTGTATCTGTCGAGCTTTTACGTAGGATCTGAAAGACAGTGCGCTGTTCGTGTTTTGTACGCACTGCGTCCCTATTTGAAACAAAAAAGGTATGTGTTAGATCATCGTTGATTTGATCCATAACCCGGTTAAGCTTGCGGTTGACTTTACTTTGTTGCGAGATACCTTCGCGTAAATCAAAACTGCTGCGCATCATTTGGGTAATGCCAAATACCATGACCATGAGGATACCCAAAGTTAATACAACTTCAATTAAAGTAAAGCCTTGGGTTGCCTTATAGCACGGAGAAGGGTTTGGCAGGAAATTTCGCAGATGATTTCTCCCAAGAGGTGTTCTAATGCTGATAATAGACCTATTATCTTTCATTTAAATCCTCGTTCCCCTCACCGCCATTTGGTAGCGGTGTTGGTATAGCTTGGCCCTTTCGGTTCTCATCTTGTCCAGCTTGTTTTTGATTAGCTCCTTGCTGGCCAGCTTTGCCTTCATCCTTCTCTTCAGCTTCCTTAGGCGCAGGTAAATTTTCAATAAATTGATCTAAAGGTAATTGGTTTGTTAAAAGCATCGTTAAGCGGACGCTGTTTTGTTTAGCTCCTTCAGCCCAAACTACTTCGACAGTAGCGACCCGAAGAATTTCTTCACCAAAAATTCCTTTTATCTGTTCTTTAATTTGATCCATAATGGGGTTTGACCCTGATTTATTTTCAGAGTCTTCATCCTTAGATCCTTCTTTGCTGCCTGCACCAAAACCACCGGTAAGAAGGCTTAATATATCAAACTTCCACTCTTTGATTTCTGCGCTATATTTGAAGTTGCAATCAGCGCTAGCCTCTGTTGGGCAAAGAATTGGGTCAAAGGACTCGTCTTTGACATTTATTTTAAGTTCTTTAAAGTCATAGAATTTAGATCCCCACTCGATTTTTGCCATCGCAGACTTAGCTAACCATGTAGCTTGGCTTACTTTGCGGTCAAACTCGTTAAAGGTAATAGCACTGCCTTGAATGGTGATCACCCCTAGGACAACTGTTGCCAAAAGAGCAACTGCCATCAGTGTTTCAAGAAGAGTAAAACTATCCTCTCGTTTAGTCTTCAATTTCCCAGGCCCCCGTTACATCCATTTCTAGAAGGCCACTTGTGATGCCAGCTGCTCCCATAGATGGGTTGGTATAAAGTGTATAGGGCTGCTGGCTTGCGTCTACAGTACTTTCATCAGCACCTTTATAGTATATGTGCAGATAAGCCGGTTCAATATATCCAGATGGGCTTACATAAATCATGCCGTAAGCATGGCCATCAGCTTGTTCTAGTGTCACAGGTTGAGAATGATGCTTAGCCCGCATATCTTTTATAATAAGATACTGGCCTATCGATCTACCTTGCCACTCAGCAAAGTCGACTTTATACCATTTCGCGTTCTTTAGTTTATCCTTAGCCTTTAAAACTGGGCTTGTTGGCTTGATTTCTAAATCAGAGTCAGGATCTTTCACCACATCCTTAGCCATCTCTTCATATTTAGAGAACTCCAGCTGGAAGGCTTCCTGCTTTTCTTTTTCTTCTTCGGCGCTTAAATCCTTCTCAGCCTTGTTATCAGCCATCCGAAAATCAGCATCATCATTGGCTTCAAGCCAGTATTTACCTGAGTTTAAGTGGAAAACTAAGCGGTAGTTTTTCTTATAGAGAACAGCATAGTCCACTGCTGAGCGGACATCGCGTGTTAAAGCGCCAAGTTGGTCAGCAACTTCAGTCGCCATTTTTAGGCCGAAATTTGGCAACGCAATGGTATACACTACCGCCACAATCGCTATGACGATGATGATTTCAATGAGCGTCATGCCCGCATTTGGGGATCGTTGTGCCACTAATCTATCTATTTTTGGTTGTTTTCGGACTGCCCTTGTTCTTCTGATGACTCAGGATAAGTGATATCGGTGCCGCCACCAATCTGGCCGCTGATCCCACCTGAAGTGATCTTGAATGTTCGACCGTCAGAGCTGTAGTCAAAGGGGTTGCCCCAAGGATCTTTGAGTTTATCTGCTTCAATATAAGGACCACGCCAGCGTTTGCTAGCATCGCCACCAGGTGCTTCAAGGAGAGCTTGGAGACCTTCTTGTGTTGATGGGTAATGGTTGTTATGGACTCGGTACAACTGCAACTCTTGCGCTACGTAACCCATGGCAATTTTGGCCTGGTCTACTTTGGCTTGGTCTGATTTGTTTGATAGGTTTGAGAGCAAGATAGTCATCAATGTTGCAAGTAAGGCAACAACGATAATGATCTCAATCAGCGTCATACCCTTAGAACCATGGCCTTTGGTAAACGGGCGGTTAACCAATCCTAAAAAACGAGCTGCAATTTTTTTCATTTTTTCTCCGTCTTTTCTTATATTAACTAACGAACTTGATTCATAACTGCAAGCATTGGAACAAGCATAGCAAGAACTACTAATACAACAATACCCCCCATTACTATTATCATAAGAGGTTCGATCATGGATATAAGAGAGTCAATCTTGCGTTCAACTTCAGCGTCATAAGCATCTGCAACGTGACTCAACATCTTCTCAAGCTCACCTGTTTTCTCGCCCGTGCGTACCATATGAACAACCAAGGACGGAAATTCACCGCTTCGTTCTATAGCAGCAGCTAGGCTTTCACCTTCTTGTACAGCTTTTTTAGCGTCGTCGACAACTGCAGAGATAATTTGATTGCCAATAGTATTTTTAGTGATCTCAAGGGCGGTGATAATAGGGACGCCTGAACCAAGGAGAGTAGATAAGGTCTTAGTAAATTTTGAGACGTTTACTCTTAGTACAATGGGACCAAAAATAGGTAACGTTAAGGACCAGCGATTTACTTTGAGGGAGCCTTTTTTTGTGCGAGACCAGGCTCGAATAATGAAAAAAAGACCAGCTGAAAAAAGAGAAACTAAGAGCCATTGATTCTGCAAAAACTTCGAAAAATTAAGCAGGGCAGCTGAATACCAAGGCAGAGTCACCTTCATAGAGACGAAAACTTTTTCAAGCTTAGGGACAACACTAATGAAAAGATAGCAAATAATCCCAGCGGAGGCCAAAATCATAATCAAGGGATAAGACAAAGCGGAGAAAATCTTGCCGCGAATTGCTACCTGGTATTCCAAAAATTCTGACAGGCGTTCTAAGACAAGATCAAGATTGCCGGACTGTTCCCCAGCGCGTATCATATTGGTATAGAGGCGATCAAAGATATGAGGAAATTGTCCCATAGCTTCAGCAAGGGATTTTCCTTCGGAAACAGCATCTTTCAGAGCAGAAAGCGTATTGCGAAGGACAAGGCTTTCTACTTGTGAAGTCAGGGCGCGTAAGCTGTCATCAAGAGGGACATGAGCCCGTTGTAGCGTGGCAAATTGTCGGGTCATGATAGCTAGATCTGCCAAGGATACTTTGTTGTTAGTAAAAAATGAGCTGCGCTGCTCACCCTTTTTAACAACCAGCTCTTCTTTCAGTTCAGAAGCAATGATCTTGTCTTTAGTCTTGAGCTTCTGACGCGCTACACGAAGAGATTCTGCTTCAATCTTGCCCTTACGGTTACCGCCAGAGACAATGTCATAACCTTTGTAGATATAAATCGGCACCGCAAAAGACTCCTCTGCTTTTTAGTCAAGGTCTTCTGTTTGTGTCTTTTGAATCGCTTCTTCAAGAGAAGTGATCCCATCAATAACCTTTGAGATAGCAGATCGACGTAATGTAATCATTCCATTCTCAACAGCTGCTCGGCGAATCACATTGGCATCTTGGGTCTGCATGATAAGTTCTTTTAGTTTGTCGTCCATAACCATTAACTCATGAATAGCTATTCGACCAGCATAACCTTGCCCGTGGCATTGATCACAACCGCCACCAGCACGGTAAACTTCTCGAGTGCCAATTTCTTCGCGAGTAATTTCCATAACTTTAAGTTCGGTATCCGATAGTTTATGCACTTGTCTGCAACTTAGGCAGAGCTTTCTAATCAAGCGTGTAGCCATGATACCAAGCACAGCAGATGCGATTTGAAAAGACTGGACTTTCAAATCATCTAAACGAGTAACAGTTGCTGCAGCGTCGTTTGTGTGTAGTGTTGAAAACACTAAGTGACCTGTTAGAGAAGATTGCACAGCAATAGATGCTGTCTCTTCATCACGGATCTCACCAATCATAATAACATCAGGATCTTGACGCAAGATGGAGCGTAACCCTTCTTGAAAGGTTAATCCAATTTTGCTCTTCACGTCGATCTGACCCACACCAGGGAGGCGATATTCAACAGGGTCTTCAATAGTCAAGATATTGATATCAATAGTGTTGATATGAAGGATTGAAGCATAGAGAAGGGTTGTCTTACCAGAACCAGTTGGTCCTGTGACCAAGATGATTCCGTGTTTTTGGGAAACCAGGTTGGCCCAAGTGAGGTAAGTTTTATGCTCAAGGCCCATTTGGTCCAAACGTTTCACCCCAGAACTCTTGTCAAGCAGACGCATAACAATACGCTCGCCAAACGAGGTCG